>NZ_JBLUOI010000030.1:41263-59741 GCF_048059995.1 Metabacillus sp. YM-086
ACAAACGACAAAAGAGGTGAGAAAGAGCGGGTAGTGTCGTTCATGAAGGGGATGAACGACAAAAGAGGTAAGGAGAGAGCAGGTAGTGTCGTTCATGAACCGAATGAAGACCACCCCCCGCAAGAAATCGCGCCCCACCGGTCTTCATAAGCCAAATGAAGACCACCCCCCGCAAGAAATCGCACTCCACCGGTCTTCATAAGCCGAATGAAGACCACCCCCCGCAAGAAATCGCGCCTCACCGGTCTTCATAAGCGGAATGAAGACCACCCCCCAGTCAAGGAATCGCACTCCACCGGTCTTCATAAGTCAAATGAAGACCACCCCCCGCAAGAAATCGCGCGCCACCGGTCATCATAGCCCGAATGAAGACCACCCCCCGCAAAGAATCGTGCGCCACCGGTCATCATAGCCCGAATGAAGACCACCCCCACCGGTCTTCATAACCCGAATGAAGTCCACCTCCCACCAAAACCCCAGTTAGAATAGAAGTTTCTACACAAATAAAAACCGTCCCCACAGCCAACTCCCCTACTCAAAATATCTACTTAGGGCAAGCTATACCTACACACTATTCCTTAAGAGGTGACAAACATGACAATTGTACGGTTAGGGTATGTGGCAATGAGTATGAACTTACAAAACTGCTCACCCTCTCAAACCATGACTTTTACACAGTTTCAAAAAATTAAGGACAGGGAAGCTGCGATAGAGAAGTTAGAAAAGATAGCTCAATCAAATATTCAAAACTGTTTAAGGTTGCTAAAGCATAATGTGGCACACGATATTCATTTTTTTCGTTTTAGCTCAAAGTTGATTCCTTTGGCTAATCATGAAGAACTTCGAGATTGGAAATATATGAGCAACTTAGATGAATCCTTAGCTGAAATAGGGGAGTATCTTAAAAAACATCCTATGCGTGTTGGCTTTCATCCCGATCATTTTGTTGTATTGAATTCTACTCAAAAAGAAATTATGAAAATGTCTTTAAAGACTTTACATATGCATGAGATGCTATTAAAAGGAATGGGGATAGATCCTGAGCATCGATGTGTGATTCATATTGGTGGAGCATATGATGACAAGTTAAAATCACTCGAGCAATTTATTCATAATTGGGGTTTGATTCCACTATCATTACAAAGAATGCTTATCTTTGAAAATGATGATACTACCTTTGACTTAAGTGATGCTCTTTATTTATGTGAAAAGCTTGGTGTTCCACAGGTGTTTGACTACCACCATCATTTAGCTTTCCATGAGGATCCTGATTGGGAACAGCATTGGGACCGTATTGTTGGAACTTGGAAGGAATCTACCCTTCCTATAAAAATGCACATCTCAAGCCCTAAAAATGAGAAGGACTTTCGAGCACATGCAGATTATATTGATCCAAACATGTTCCTAACGTTTTTACACACTGTAAAAGGAAGCATTGATCAAATTGATTGCATGATTGAAGCAAAGCAAAAGGATAATGCCCTTTTTCAGTTAGTTTCCGATTTGAAGTCTCATTCAGAAATTGAATGGATTGATCAATCATCCTTTAAGATAAAATAAAGGAATTATTTACATGGTGGTAACAAATAGAAAGATCCCATTATGCTATAATAAATGGGATTATTTTCATTTAGAAAATACTAGAGAACAAGTGTTGAAACGGCTGCTTTCCACAAGCATACGTAATTTTCATTATAATTTTTAAAAAGGGAGAGAGAGGGTTGAGAGAACAGCCGAAAAATCAAATTAGTAAAAAGGCATTAACAGCTTGGAAGATGGGTGCTTTAATTAGTGCAGGTTTTTGGTTACTCATTGTAGTCGCCATTGGAGTAGGTATTTATTTTCTGGAATTATCGTATTGGTTCCTAGGATTAGCTGCAGCTGTTTGGGTGGTTTATACAATCATCAGTGTTTTGGTCATCCCGAGGGTAAGGCACCGTGTTTGGAGATATGAGGTTCATGAACATGAAATTGATTTGCAGTTTGGACTTTTTGTAATAAAAAGAGTATTAATCCCGATGGTGAGGGTTCAGCATGTTGATACTCACCAAGGTCCTTTGTTACGGAGATATAAATTAGCTTCAATCGAAATTTCTACCGCTGCAACTAAGCATGAGATACCAGCATTAGATTTAGAAGAAGCAGATCTTATGCGGGATCATATCTCAAAGTTGGCGAGGGTGACAGACGATGATGTTTGAGCCTAAAAGAATTCACCCAGTAGGGATGATTTTAAGCTTTGCAAGAATGATAAAGTCATATATAATTCCTGCTATTGTTTTCTTCTTTGTTGGTAGTAATGATCGGTTTGATCTTTATTTTATCATTGGTGGATGCTGTTTAGCCCTTCTTATTGTTGTAACAAGTATATTGGAGTGGTGGAAGTTTACATATTGGTTTGAAGATGGTGAATTGAGAATCAAGCACGGAATTTTTGTGACAAAGAAAAGGTACATTCCGATTGAACGAATTCAAACGATTAATATTAGTGCGGGGATTGTTCAACAACTGTTCCGACTTGTAAAGGTCCAGGTTGAAACTGCTGGAACTGGAATAGAAGCTGAAGCTGTTTTATCTGCCATAAAAAAACAAGATGCCGACCGAATTCAAGAAGTGTTAGCGGAGTATAAGCAGGAAATAAAAAAACCTTCTCTAATAGAAGAAGATCAAACAATTCCACAAGAGCAGACTGTTTATAAAATGAAAATGAAAGATCTTTTAGTTGCTGCATCTACGTCGAGTGGAATAGGAGTAATTATTTCAGCAGTTGCTGCTTTTGTATCGCAATTCGATGAATTGATCTCGTTTGAGGAAATTTTTGAGCGATTTGAATTTCTTACACATGCAAGTATTACTTTGTATGCCATTTTAGTATTTATTGGTTTTTTTATTGCTTGGATCTTAAGTATTATTGGTGTGTTATTAAAATATGCGTACTTTACAGTTGTTAAAGAGGAAGATGAAATTAGGATTTCCAGAGGGATCTTTGAAAAAAGCCAAGTATCCATTCCGTTAAAACGAATTCAAGCAATTAAAATTGTGCAAAACCCGCTAAGGCAACTGCTTGGCTATAAAACCGTTTATATAGAAAGTGCAGGAGGTAGTGCAGTTGATGAGGGCACTTCCACAATTCTATTTCCGGTTGTCTCTAAGCACGAAGTTTCAATGTTAATGGAACAGTTTGTACCATTATTTAAACAAAATAGCCGGTTGCACCGTTTACCTATAAGATCAAAGAAAAGGTATATGATAAGGAAAGTGCTACCTGCAATTGCATTAATACTTCCGCTTATTTATTTTTTTCAACCATGGGGATATACTTCACTTATTCTCATTCCAATTTGTTTAGTGTGGGGGTACTATTCATATAAAGATGCAGGCTGGAATATAGAAGGTGATCAGATGCAGTTAGCATTTCGAAGGGTGTCTAAAACAGATATTCTAGTTTATCGAAATCGTCTGCAGTCTGTGAAAACGAAAACCTCCTATTTCCAAAAGAAATATTCACTCCAAACATTTGAGTGTACGATAAAAACCGGACTGGTTGGAAACAGCTTTCCCGTCAAAGATATGGATAATCGGGATACGGACAAAATCATTTCTTGGTATTCTTATGAAACAGGAAAATAAACAGACACAGCCATATAGCGGCTGTGTCTGTTTTTTACGCTAATCTAAAATCTAAAAAACAATCCAATTAAAATTAGGATGCCGAAAATAATCCAAAAGAGTGTTCTGAGGTTTAAAGAAAAAACATTTGTCTTCCGAGCTGTGTTAGGTGTGTGAAAAGATTGATAAGAATAATGTCTTGGTTTTTTTATTAAAATAGGTGAAAGTAAAAACCCGCCTATCATCCCAAAAATGTGCGCGACAACATTTATATTTGTATTGATAAAAGTCATAATAAGACCGATGACTAAAATACTAATAATAATTTGAGTGTTTGCTTGATCAATGATTCCTTTTCTGAAATACACCATAAATAAGTAAGCTCCAAATAAACCGAAAATAGCACCAGAAGCCCCGATATGAGAATATTGAAGGGGCTCAATGATATAGGTCGCAACACTTGCAATAACTCCGGCACCTACATATAAAAGAATAAACTTGGCTTTCCCAATCATCTTCTCAAGGGCAGGTGCAAATAAAATAAGTGAGATTGTATTAAAAAACAAATGGCCAAATCCAATATGAAGAAAGATTGGTGTAATTAGTCGCCAATACTCTCCATTTGCAATTCCCGCGTTAAAGCCATCTAATAATCCCAATAATATTTGTAACTGAGGAATTGGCACCTGAAAGAGAACCCAAAATAAGATGTGAATGCCAACAATAATGGAAACAATAGGATATAATTGTAAAAAGGTGCGGAAATTCTCTGTTCTAGTAAACATAAATGTCCTCCTTTGGATCATTTCTGATATGTTGTTTTAATCATTAGTGTTCAAGTATGCTTTTATACTAACACGAATATGTACGAGTTCTAGGAAATAGTACTATTAAGGCTTGGAAGGTGTTGTTATACATATGATTACAGGAATTGGTTTAGATATCATTGAATTGGATCGCATTAGAAGAATTGTTGATCGTCAGCCAGGTTTTATTAAGCGAATATTAACAATGAAAGAAATTGAGAAGTTTGCTACTTTATCTAGGGAAAGAAAAGTAGAGTTTTTAGCTGGACGTTTTGCTGTAAAGGAAGCATATTCAAAAGCGTTAGGGACGGGAATTGGGGAAGAGATTGGATTTCAAGACATTGAAATAACAAATGATGATAAAGGAAAGCCGAGTATTGAAATTCTAAAGGATACAGCCCGGGATTCTGTTGTTCATGTATCAATTACACATTCAAGACAATATGCTGCTGCTCAAGTAATAATAGAAGGTAAATAAAAGACCCTATGCTTTTTGAATAATTTTATAGCTAGTCTGCATATTCGGAAAGTTTGTCTCATATATTTGGTAATGCGATAGGGAAGACAAGTTGTTTTTAAGAATCCATCTTTCAGCGTTCTCGGATTTAACGGAGTCTAGTAGTTGAATGAGATGAGATCTAGCAAAACATTTCTTCCTTTTTAACGTTATATGAGGCAAAGGGGTTGAAAAAGTTGAAAAAAAGCTTTGTGTTATTATTAGTAGGGCTTTTAACAGTACTTGTTCTAGCGGGATGTGGTGAAAAATCACAGGCAGATGTAGTTCAGGCGTTAGAAAAGAAGATTGATGAAATGTCAGGGTATAAGGCAAAAGGAAAGATGACACTTCAAACAGGTAGTGATCCACAGGAATATGAAATTGAAATTTGGCATAAAAATCCTTCTTACTACCGAGTAAATCTTAAGAATTCGCAGAAAGAACAAAGTCAAATGATCTTGCGTAATGACGAAGGGGTATTTGTATTAACTCCAGCACTAAATAAAAGCTTCCGTTTCCAAAGTGACTGGCCACAAAATAGCAGTCAGGCATATTTATATGAATCTTTAGTAAGTGATATTTTGAAAGATGCTGAAGCGAAGTTTTCTGCTGCTGAAGATAAGTATGTTTTTGAAACGAAAACAAATTATCAAAACAATAAAATGCTACCTGCACAAGAAATTACATTTAACAAGAAAGATTTAACTCCAACAATGGTCAAGGTGATGGATACAGACCGAAATCCACTTGTTGTTGTAGAATTCTCAAGCTTTGAATTTAATGCATCTTTTGATGAAAATTCATTTGATGTAGAGAAAAATATGTCAAGTGCTCAAATTGAAGTTCCAACAATGGCTACTGGTGACCGCGAACCATTCGCTGTTAAGTATCCTTTAGAACAACCAAACGGTGTGAAACTACTTGAGGAATCAGAAGTTGAAACTGAAAGTGGTAAACGTGTTATTTTATCATTCGGTGGAGAAAAGTCATTTACGCTTATTCAAGAAACAGCTGAAATTGCAACACCTGCATCTGCTTCTACATCAACATACGTAGATGGTTATCCGGCGGATTTAGGCTTCACAATTGGTGCTATGTCAGAATCTACATTAACATGGTCACATGATGGAGTAGATTATATGTTAGCATCTGAAGATTTAACAGAAGATGAGATGTTAATGGTTGCTAAATCTGTACAAGGGCAAACAGCCAAATAATCCTTTTCGGGTGGGGAATCCACCCGATTTTTTTATCATTCTCCACATTGTGAAACTTGCCCAACTTAGGCAAGATTTTTATATGTTCCAGGAGTTACTCCTAATTTCCAAGGTTAATTTACCCCTTTTTCATATTTTTACTCCTATTAATTTGACAATTCTGTCCTTTAGTCGAGATAATCACAATATAAAAGTAAAATAACTGGATAACTGTACAAACTTAATATGTTTGCTTAACAGTCAATATAGGTAAGGAAGTGGAGTAATGCAACCGGGTTTTTTTCGTGATACATGGGTTGAAGTAAATCTAGATGCAATTGAACATAATGTTCGTTTAATGAAACAATATATAGGTGAAGAGGTTCATTTAATTGCGGTAGTAAAGGCAAATGCTTATGGTCATGGGGCTAAGCAAGTAGCAGAGACTGCATTAAAATCTGGTGCAACCATGCTTGCAGTTGCTTTTTTAGATGAGGCAATATCATTACGCAATCAAGGTATACAAGCACCAATTTTAGTGATGGGAGCCATTAGAGCCTCAGATGTTGACATTGTTGAAAAACATAAACTAACAGTGACTGTATTTTCGTTAACTTGGCTAAAAGAAGCAGAAGGCTGTATTCAAGATTTCATTGATCTTCATATAAAAGTAGATACAGGTATGGGGCGTCTTGGCGTTCAGGATGAAAATGAACTCATAGACATTTTTAATTTTGCGGAAGAATCAAATCGTTTTCATGTTAAAGGCATTTATACACATTTCGCAACAGCAGATGAAAATGACTCATCTTATTTTCTAACACAATATGATAAATTTGAAAAAATGATTTCAACCGTACCGAATCATCGTCTGTTCGTTCATTGTGCAAACAGTGCTACAGGATTAAAATTTCCATCAAAGGTATATAATGCGGTCAGATTTGGGATATCTATGTATGGGTTATCTCCTTCACCGGAGATGAAAAGTGAACTTCCATTTTCCTTACAAGAGGCATTTTCTCTACAAACAAAATTAGTTCACGTAAAGAAAGTTACAAAAGGGACGAAAATCAGTTATGGAGCAACATATGAAGCTAAAGAAGAAGAATGGATTGGAACTTTACCAATTGGTTATGCTGATGGATGGATAAGAAAGTTAAAAGATGCAGAAGTAATTATTCAAAATAAGCGTGTACCTTTGGTAGGTCGGATCTGCATGGATCAATGTATGGTCAAGCTTCCATATGAAATACCTGTAGGAACAAACGTTACGCTAATTGGTAAGCAGGATCATGAGAACATCACGATTGATGAGATAGCAAAGCGTCTGGATACAATAAATTATGAGGTGCCATGTACAATTACTTCACGTGTTCCCCGTATGTATATAAAAGATGAGTGTATAATTGAAGTGAGTAATCCTCTTTTATGAAATATGCCCAACGAATAGAAACTTTTCAAATGTCATCAAAAAAATGAATAATAATCCTTTACATGACCATAATAGAGAAGGGTAAATTTTCAGTTTGGTGTCTCTGTTAATAGAGCAGCCCACAGATGAATTGAAGACAAAGAGCGTCTTCCATTCATTTGCGTCTTATGCTAGTCGGGGCTTTAGCAAGGTGCTTGCGCTTTTCTTAAATAAAATTGTGATAAAAGAGTAAAACAGTCATATAGTCATTAGAGTGAGCCTTCAATATCGAAAAGTTGTATGTATTTATGCCTAAAAGGCTTTACAAATGCCGCTTTCTAGTGAAAATACTTTGCATCTTTGAAAGTAAATGTTATTATTAAATTTGGAATGAATATAATAGGATGGTAAGTTTGGTGGAGGTGTATGTTTGTGTCTGAATCCAGCGCAACAACAGAAATTTTAATTCAGTTACCTCAAGCATTAGTATCAGAATTGGATGTATTGGTAAAACAAGAGAACGGGAACAGAAACGAGCTTATTTATCAAGCGACAAAAATGTATATTCGTGAGCGTAAAAAGCGCCAAATTCGTGAGTCTATGAGACGTGGTTACATGGAAATGGCAAAAATCAATTTGAATATTGCATCTGAAGCATTTTTGGCAGAATCTGAGGCTGACCATACCGTTGAACGCTTAGTCAGCGGGGGTTAATCATTTGATTGTTAAACGAGGCGACGTTTATTTTGCCGATCTTTCTCCAGTTGTAGGTTCAGAGCAAGGTGGCGTACGTCCTGTATTAATTATTCAAAACGATATTGGGAACCGCTTTAGTCCTACAGTTATTATAGCGGCAATTACGGCCCAAATTCAAAAAGCAAAATTGCCAACTCATGTTGAGATTGATGCTAAGCGTTACGGGTTTGAAAGGGATTCGGTTATCCTGCTTGAACAGATTCGAACGATTGATAAACAAAGGCTTACTGATAAAATTACCCATCTTGATGATGAGATGATGGATAAAGTTGATGAAGCCTTACAAATAAGCTTAGGACTTATCGATTTTTAAATATCCTTATACAATAGAATATATGTTTTAAAAACTAAAAAGGTTGCCCGAAAAGCATCCTTTTTTATTTTTTTGACTTTGTTAAGTACGATGACGGATGACAGAAGACCTTTGTTTGAACAGGTGATTCTTTTTAAAATAACAATTGTTTTAACAGAGTCTCTATTTTTGTTTTGAAAGGTTCTTTTGTATATGGTTTTATCGTATCTATGTATACATGGTTGTCTTACTAAAGGTAAATCAAGGTAGCGCTTAAAAGAGTATTCTGTGTATTTCTTTTTTTTGTCCAAAGAAATCTGTATAATTAAAACGATGATATTGACCGTGAATTTTAAGGAGGAGTAACAGAACGATGAGTCAAGATTCTAATCCATTTTTGACATTTATTCAAACAAATAGAGAAGAACTGATTATAAAATGGGAAGAAAAAATGAAGAACGTAGATGACCAGAAGGTATCAAACGTTATTTCTGATCAAGTATATACAAATATTTGCAATGAATATATTAATATACTATTACATTATTTTAGAAATCCAGATGATGAGATTAATAGTAAGCTATCAGATTTTTCACAGAAAGTTGTTCAATTAGGATGGTCTCTTCGTTTTATTTCAACAAGTTTACAAGAAATGAGTAAGCTTTTATTTGAGTTGATGACAGTTGAGAACACTGATGAGGAGAAAATGGCGTTAGTCTGGGCATTTGATAAGTGGATTGCTCCAATTAACAGTGAAGTTCTTTATCAATATGCATCTTCATGGGAGCGTACTGTTTCTCTTCAAAAGATAGCTTTACAAGAATTATCTGCCCCACTTATACCGGTTTTTGATAATATTACCGTTATGCCTTTAGTAGGAACAATTGATACTGAGAGAGCAAAACGAATTATGGAGAACTTGCTGCAAGGTGTTGTAAAGCATCGCGCTGAGGTTGTTTTAATTGATATTACGGGAGTTCCAGTTGTTGATACAATGGTAGCTCACCATATTATTCAGGCATCTGAAGCAGTAAGATTAGTTGGCGCAAAATGTTTATTGGTTGGGATAAGACCAGAAATTGCTCAAACAATTGTCAACCTGGGAATTGATTTAAGTCAGGTTATTACAAAGAATAGTCTTCAAAAAGGAATAGAATCTGCATTGGAAATGACGAATCGTCAAATCGTATCCTTGGAGGAATAACTAATGAATGCTAGAATACCGATCTTAAAGCTTCATAATTGTTTGCTTATCTCAATTCAGTGGGAGTTAGATGACCAAACAGCTCTACAATTTCAGGAAGATCTTCTTCATAAGATACATGAGACAGGTGCAAATGGGGTTGTTATTGATTTAACATCAGTTGATGTTATCGATTCTTTCATCGCAAAGGTCCTGGGTGATGTAATTAGTATGTCGAAGCTTATGGGAGCAAAAGTTGTATTAACAGGAATACAGCCTGCTGTTGCCATTACATTAATTGAGTTAGGCATCCAGCTTGAGGATGTACAAACAGCTTTAGACCTAGAAAAAGGGCTTGAAACATTACAGCGGGAGTTGGGGGAGTAAAAAATGGAAAACCAATCCTGTGTTAAAATTGTCACCGAATGGGACATTGTAGCAGCCCGCCAACTTGGTCGGAATGTTGCAAAAGAGCTTGGCTTCGGTACAGTGGATCAAGCGAGAATTACTACTGCTATATCCGAACTAGCTCGTAATATATATCTATATGCAGGGCAAGGAGAAATGCGTATTGAGCGCATTAATGACCTTGGGAAAAGTGGTTTAAAAATAACAGCCATTGATAATGGACCGGGAATTCCTGATATTCGAAAAGTGATGGAAGATGGGTTTTCTACTTCTGGAGGATTAGGTGCAGGTTTGCCTGGAGTCAAACGTCTAATGGATGAATTTGATATTTCTTCCACTGTGGGCGAAGGAACAGATATTCAGGCGGTGAAATGGCTTCGGTAGGAGGACATAAATGGATTATCGTGATTTTCTTGAGACAAAATATTCGGAGCTATTAAGAAATTACTTAAATGAACAAACAGAAACAGCACTATATCAAGGACAAAAATTCAGTCGAAAAACGATTGAACATCAGATTCCACCTGAAGAAATCATTAGTACACATAGGAAAGTTCTTCAAGAGCTTTTCCCTGATATACAGCAAGAGGTTTTATCTTCATTAGACTTCCTGCTTGAGGTGATGATGGGATACGGATTAGCCTATCAAGAACATCAGAGCTTGAGGGACCAACAGCTAGAGATTAGATCTGAAATCCAAATTGCCGCAAATGTTCAGCAAACACTGTTAGAGACATCTGTTCCTACTATTGATTCTCTGGATATTGGAGCGATAAGTGTTCCTGCAAAGCAAATGAATGGGGATTATCATCACTTTGTTCAGGATGAACAAGGAATAAGTATCGCGGTGGCAGATGTTATTGGAAAAGGAATTCCGGCAGCATTGTGTATGTCTATGATTAAATATGCGATGGATAGTTTTCCGGAATCACGTAAAAATCCAAATCAAATCCTGGAGAATTTAAATAGAGTGGTTGAACGCAATGTAGATCCGAGCATGTTTATTACGATGTTTTACGGAATGTACAATACAGTCGATCACCTATTCACATATGCTTCAGCAGGGCATGAACCGGGGTTTTATTACCACTCCTCAACCAGAGAGTTTGAGGATCTCACTGCTAAGGGTCTTGTTTTAGGGATTGATCAAAACTACAAGTATAAGCAGTATCAGAAGAATGTTAAACCTGGAGATATGGTTGTCCTATTATCAGATGGCGTAACAGAATCTAGGACTGACGAAGGGTTTGTTGAAAGAACAGCAATTACAGATTTAATTCATCAGAATATAGATCTTCCGTCTCAGCAAATTGTAGAAAAAATCTACAGGCATTTTGAAAAAATGCAGGATTTCCAGTTAAGGGATGATTTTACGTTAATAATTATTAGAAGAATGGTTTAGTAGTATCTTTTACGGGGTATGTAATAGCATAAAAGTTCTTTTGAGGTGATAACGGGTGAATTTAAAAGTTGAAATAAATAAGCTTGGAGATCAAGCGATTGTCTCTGTCGCAGGTGAAATTGATGCTTATACAGCACCTAAGTTAAGAGAAGCCATCATACCATTAGCGGAAGAGCCGAATCCTAATATTACAATTAATTTAAAAAATGTATCTTATATGGATAGTACGGGTTTAGGTGTGTTTGTTGGGTTGTTAAAAAGCGTAAGAAAAAACGGCGGGCAGTTAAATTTAGTAGAATTATCAGATCGTCTGGAGCGCTTATTTAGTATTACTGGACTAAGTGACATCATTGATATATCTTCAAAATCAGAGGGTGGGGTACAATGAAGCAATTAGTAGATTATATAGAGATGAAGGTGCCAGCTAAACCAGAATATGTAGGTATCATTCGTTTAACCCTCTCTGGGATTGCTAGTAGAATGGGATATTCATATGATGATATTGAAGATTTGAAAATTGCTACAAGTGAAGCTTGTACAAATGCTGTTCAGCATGCATATAAGAACAATGAAGAGGGCGAAGTGGTCGTTGGATTTGGTTTATATGAAGATCGATTAGAAGTGATGATTGCTGATAATGGCAAAAGCTTTGATTTTGAGAAAACAAAAGATGAACTTGGTCCTTATTCTGCTTCAAGTCCAGTAGACCAACTTCCCGAAGGAGGTTTAGGTCTCTATTTGATGGAAACGCTCATGGATGAAGTCCGTGTCCATGTTAACGCTGGGGTAACGGTCTTCATGATCAAGTATTTAAGCGGGGAGCGAATAGATCATGGCACAACCATCTCAAAATATGAAGCTAACTAAAGAAGAGGTGAACGAGTTAATACTTGACTTTCAGAAAACGGAAAGTAAAGTAGCCCAGTTGGCACTCGTTGAACACTATACAGGTTTAGTTGAAACCTTAGCGAAGAAATATTCCAAAGGGAAAAGCTTTCATGAAGATCTTAGACAGGTGGGCATGATTGGTTTATTGGGCGCTATTAGAAGATATGACCCTTCTGTTGGAAAGCCGTTTGAAGCTTTTGCCATTCCAACAATAATTGGAGAAATCAAACGTTTCTTAAGAGATAAAACATGGAGTGTTCATGTTCCAAGAAGGATTAAAGAATTAGGACCCAAGATTAAGGCAGCTGTAGACAAGTTAACAAATGAAAATCAACGATCTCCACAAGTGAGGGAGATAGCAGAATATCTAGATGTAACTGAAGAGGAAGTATTAGAAACAATGGAAATGGGGAAAAGCTACCAGGCTTTATCGGTCGATCACTCTATTGAGGCTGATTCTGACGGGAGTACTGTCACCATTCTTGACATTGTTGGTTCACAAGAGCAGGGGTATGAAAAAGTGAATCAAAAACTAATGCTTCAGAGTGTATTGCATGTTTTATCAGATCGAGAAAAGGAAATTATCGAATGTACGTTTATTTTGAATAAAAGTCAAAAAGAAACTGGTGAACAGTTAGGTATCTCTCAAATGCATGTATCAAGGCTGCAAAGGAGAGCCATTCAAAAATTAAGAGAAGCATTGTCAAAAGACATGCCCCCGGAGTTAAATAAATGATTGTTCAAGATTATAATCAACATGTTCATACATTAGCATTTCAGTTACCAAAAGCAGGGAAATCGTGTTGTGGTGATAGCTTTTTTATAAAAGCAACAGACGAATATTTAATTTGTGCCTTAGCCGATGGATTAGGTAGTGGGGAACGGGCGAATGAATCCTCCGAGGCAATAAGTTCGTTAGTCGAAAAGAATGATGATAAAGATGTAGAAGACTTAATGAAATTATGTAATGAAGAGCTGAAAGATAAACGGGGAGCAACTGTTTCTATCTTAAAGGTAGACTTTAAGACAAGAGAATTTACCTATAGCTCCGTTGGGAATATACGCTTTATTCTTTGTGCGCCATCCGGGACTTATATATATCCTCTTCCGATATTAGGTTATCTTTCTGGTAAACCTCAAAAATATCGTACACAAACCTACACATATGAACAAGGTTCTAAGTTTATCATTCATACTGACGGATTAGTTCTTCCGGGGATCAAGACACTATTAAATAAAGGTGAATCTGTTGAAGATCTATCACGACAACTTGAAGACTATACAAAAACATTAAATGATGATTTAACATATATAGTCGGTCAGCTATTCTAAGGAAATAGTGAGCCGGCTATTTTTTATTTGCAAACTAGGACAATATTTTAAACTTAACATGGCGTTTATTTTAATAGAACAAATATATTTGGTAAAATGTTTACATGTGCTTGAAGGAATATAACTCAGTTGGAGGATTCGGATATGGAAGAAAAACAAACTAAAATCATGCAGCATATTAGCAAGGAGCTTGCGATCAATATAAAACAGGTTGCGAATGTTATTTCATTATTAGAAGAAGGCAATACAGTTCCATTTATTGCCCGTTATCGAAAAGAGCAAACTGGTGCATTGGATGAAGTGCAGATACGTGATATATCCGAGAAATGGACATACATACAAAACCTTGAAAATCGTAAAGAAGAAGTACTGCGTTTAATAGAAGAGCAAGGAAAATTAACTGAACAACTAGCTGTTGATATTAATAAAGCTATGAAGCTTCAACAGGTAGAAGATTTATATAGACCATATAAACAAAAGAGAAGAACAAAGGCGACAGTTGCAAAGGAAAAGGGGTTAGAGCCACTTGCCACTTGGATCCTAAGTTTGCCAGGTGAGGGGGATATCCAACTCAAGGCTAAGGAATTTATAAATGAAGAAAAAGGTGTAACAACAGTAGAAGAGGCTATACAAGGTGCACAAGATATTGTAGCAGAACAAATCTCAGATCAGCCGAAATATCGCCAATGGATTAGAGAGTTAACGTTCCGAAAAGGATCTATTTCTTCTGTTGCCAAGGATGAAGAAAAAGATGAGAAGAATGTTTATGAAATGTATTATGAGTACGAAGAGCCAATCCAGAAAATTGTTCCTCACCGGGTTTTGGCGATTAACCGAGGTGAAAAAGAAGATATATTGCGCATATCCCTTCAACCACCAACTGATCAGATATTAGATTACCTTCAAAAAGAAGAGTTGAAAGGGAAAAAATCGGTTGTGAATAATTTGGTGATTGAAACAATAGAAGATGCATATAAGCGTCTTATTCAACCATCAATTGAGCGTGAAATCAGAAAAGAGTTATCAGAAAAAGCAGAGGACCGTGCAATACATATTTTCTCTGAAAATCTAAGAAATCTACTTCTTCAACCACCATTGAAAGGAAGAATGGTGCTAGGTGTTGACCCTGCTTTTAGAACAGGCTGTAAATTAGCTGTTGTAGATCCGACTGGAAAAATGCTTCATATTGGAGTGGTATATCCACATCCACCTGTTAATAAGAAAGAACAAGCAAAAGAAAAGGTAATTGATGTTTTAAAGCAATTTAAAATAGAGGTTGTTGCAATCGGAAACGGAACGGCGTCAAGAGAAACAGAACAATTCATTGCAGATATATTAAGAGAATTATCTGGAGATATTTCATATCTTATCGTAAACGAAGCAGGTGCAAGTGTGTATTCGGCTTCAGAACTTGCTAGAGAAGAGTTCCCTGACTTACAGGTAGAAGAAAGAAGTGCAGTTTCCATTGCAAGAAGACTTCAGGATCCTTTGGCTGAACTAGTTAAGATTGATCCTAAATCAGTTGGTGTAGGGCAATATCAACATGATGTTTCACAAAAGAAATTAAATGAATCACTAACGTTTGTTGTTGAAACAGTCGTAAACCAGGTTGGAGTTAACGTAAATACTGCCTCGTCTTCCTTACTTCAGTATGTAGCTGGACTCAGTAAGGCAGTTGCAACCAATGTTGTGAAAAAAAGAGAAGAGTTAGGGAGATTCTCTAACCGTAAACAACTAAAAGATATCCCTCGTCTAGGAGCAAAAACATATGAGCAGTGTATTGGCTTCTTACGAGTTCTTGATGGAGATCATCCTTTAGATCGAACAAGTATTCACCCTGAACGCTATGGGGAAGTTGAAAAACTATTGAAGCAATTAAACGTATCTTTAGCCGATTTAGGAAGCGAAGAGTTAAAAGATAAAGTGAAAAACCTAAGTCTACAAGAAACAGCTGATGTATTATCAATTGGGGAGCTAACTCTAAAAGATATATGTGATGCATTAATTCGTCCAGAACGGGACCCTCGTGATGAAGTAGCTAAGCCTTTGTTAAAGAAGGATGTATTAAAACTGGAGGATTTGCAGCAAGGAATGGAGCTTCAAGGAACAGTTCGCAATGTTGTCGATTTTGGAGCATTTGTTGATATAGGCGTAAAACAGGATGGATTGGTGCATATTTCTAAACTTAGTCGTTCATTTGTAAAACACCCATTAGATGTTGTATCTGTAGGTGACGTTGTAACTGTTTGGGTGGACGATGTAGACTTTAAGAAAGGTCGAGTAGCACTTACTATGCTGAAGAGCTGAAGGTGAGTGAAGAAACCAAAAAGAAACACTGCTTTTAGGAGCAGTGTTTTTCTCTATAGAAAAACCAGCATTGATTAAGTAATTTTATTTGATAGCGATTTTTTTCTAAAAACGCCCGCTGCATTTGATTTTGTAACCAAGATGGCATTGCTCATACCTCCTTAACTATTATAATGGAGTATGGGTGTTTATAATGTATGCACTAGGCAAGTGTGGTGTTACATATATGGAGGAATTTTTCATGAATGATGATAAACTGCAACAATTGGTGGAAGACATTTCAATAAGCTTATTTAGAAAACCATTTAAGCATAAAGCAACCTTTAACAAAAGACTGAGAACAACCGGTGGAAGGTATATGCTAAGTACCCATAACATTGATATTAATCCGAAATATTTTCTTGAACATGGATTGGAAGAAATGATTGGGATCATTAAACATGAGCTTTGCCACTATCATCTTCATATAGAAGGAAAGGGATATAAGCACGGGGACGAAGACTTTAAATTATTATTAAAAGAAGTGGGTGCTCCTAGATTTTGTACGCCTTTAAAAACTGAATCTAAAAAAAGACAAGCTTCTCTCATCTACAAGTGTTCAGCTTGTCATCATGAGTACAAAAGAAAGAGAAAAGTAGACACAACACGTCTAGTTTGCGGCAAGTGTGCTGGTAAAATCTATCTTTTAAAAGGGGTTGACTCTTAAGTTGATACTATGTTAAATTATAAAAGCCGTCGTTGATGGCGGTTGAAAAACAAAGTTAAGTATAATGAATTCTTGACAAGACATGCTTGATTAAATATAATTAAAGAAGTCTGTTAGAAATTATTCCGCAGTAGCTCAGTGGTAGAGCTATCGGCTGTTAACCGATCGGTCGTAGGTTCGAGTCCTACCTGCGGAGCCATATGGGGAAGTACTCAAGAGGCTGAAGAGGCGCCCCTGCTAAGGGTGTAGGTCGCGTGAGCGGCGCGAGGGTTCAAATCCCTCCTTCTCCGCCATATTATAATGGCCCATTGGTCAAGCGGTTAAGACACCGCCCTTTCACGGCGGTAACACGGGTTCGAATCCCGTATGGGTCATAATTATATTTTAGAGAGTAGGAAGTGGGCACACTTGTAGCTCACCTCCTATTTTTTCTCTGGTATGATTAGTGTTGCTAGGTAATGAAACTTTAAGTTAAGGTGAGTTGTTTTCACTACGTGAAAAAACTTTGGTCCGGTAGTTCAGTTGGTTAGAATGCCTGCCTGTCACGCAGGAGGTCGCGGGTTCGAGTCCCGTCCGGACCGCCATTATTTATTGGTGAGAATTACCAGTTGTAATAACACTTAGAATTTGATACTATTAACTTCTTGTTGCTTTGACGATAAATGTCTAGTGACATAACTTCAGTGGGCTATAGCCAAGCGGTAAGGCATCGCACTTTGACTGCGACATGCGTTGGTTCGAATCCAGCTAGCCCAGCCATTTAAGCCATTAGCTCAGTTGGTAAAGGCGATCAAATATGCTACGAAGTGAAACTTCAGCACGCAGATCGAATTGTTCCTTGAAGAAACCTTCAGAGATTTAGTTGTCAAAACTAAGAGTATATTGAAAAAAGAGCCATTAGCTCAGTTGGTAGAGCATCTGACTTTTAATCAGAGGGTCGAAGGTTCGAGTCCTTCATGGCTCACCATTTACACACCTTGCGGGTGTGGCGGAATTGGCAGACGCGCTAGACTTAGGATCTAGTGTCCTTGTGACGTGGGGGTTCAAGTCCCTTCACCCGCACCAAAGTTTTTTAACATTATTAGAATTGATTTCGCGGTCGTGGCGGAATGGCAGACGCGCTAGGTTGAGGGCCTAGTGGGGGCGACCCCGTGGAGGTTCAAGTCCTCTCGGCCGCACCAGAACACACAAAAAAATATTTTTGTAAAAAGTATTGACTTGTTGGTTCTAAAGGTGTTATTATTGTAAAGTCGCTCGTTAATATAATTTAAAAAAATGCGCCCGTAGCTCAATTGGATAGAGCGTTTGACTACGGATCAAAAGGTTAGGGGTTCGACTCCTCTCGGGCGCGCCATATACGGGAAGTAGCTCAGCTTGGTAGAGCACTTGGTTTGGGACCAAGGGGTCGCAGGTTCGAATCCTGTCTTCCCGACCAGTCGAGTCACCTTGCGGGTGTAGTTTAGTGGTAAAACCTCAGCCTTCCAAGCTGATGATGAGGGTTCGATTCCCTTCACCCGCTCCAAAAAAATGATCTTTGAAAACTAAACAAAACCAAGCGTGCCAACGTTAATTTTGATTAACAAAAAACGTACTGTATAGTACAAAATTATATGAGCTATATCAACTCTTTATTGGAGAGTTTGATCCTGGCTCAGGACGAACGCTGGCGGCGTGCCTAATACATGC
>NZ_JBLUOI010000031.1:0-35418 GCF_048059995.1 Metabacillus sp. YM-086
CATGTATTAGGCACGCCGCCAGCGTTCGTCCTGAGCCAGGATCAAACTCTCCAATAAAGAGTTGATATAGCTCATAATTGCTTGTACTATAAAAGTACATTTTTTATTAATCTCAGTAAGATTAACTTTAGCACGCTTGGTTTTGTTTAGTTTTCAAAGATCATTTTCCGCTCCGTTTCAGAAGCGACTTAATCAATATAACATTTAGGAACCTTCTCGTCAACACTTATTTTTCTGTGTTGTTTTTTCGTCTGCTTCAGCAGCGACGTTTAATAATATATCACGGTTGTTTTATAAACACAAGCACTTTTAAAAAAAATAAAAAAGATGACAATCAGTCACCTTCATTCATTGCGCCTCTATAATATTGTTCTTCAAGCAACAATATATTCTCACGCTCTGTTAATTTACCTTCTTTAACTAAAATATCCTTTAATAGTTTAAATGCTAAAATTTCAGGGGGATTTATATCTTTCTTTAATGCTTCTATGAGTATTAAAGGTGCTAACTCAATATGATATTCACAGAATTCTTTACATCTATATAGTGTTTTATCATCTTCTTCACTTAGAGCATAATACATTTTAACTAATTCCTGGTGGGCACGATGTAAAATAAAAGGACGCTTCGTACGATTAATAATTTCAATTAGCAATTTTTCAGCAAGAAGATATTCCTTTGATTCAAAAGCCCAAGAAACATTTCCTAACAAAAAACCACAATCACTTCTTTTTGTTTTGGCATGACTGTCAGGGTGATCTAAATCCTTAGGCTGAATCCTTCCTCCAAAGGACCACTTTATACAATTTCTAATAAATGCTCTTTCATAACTTTGAAGACTGTCCCAAAAATCATCAAGTTCTAATTGATGAATAATACCACCGTATTGTCTTTCTATTTTTGCTACTTTCATTTGTTTTATTAGCGCTGGATTTTTAAAGTTGAATAGTTTTTTAATACCCATACATTCACCTCTTGGACAATTCTGATGAATTATATGTTTTATTCTCACCTTTCATTACACTGTAGACTAAACTCTTATTCATCTATATTTATAGTTGTAGTAAGCACAAAGATCCTGTATAGTAATGACTAAAATAAATACTTAAACCACAAGGGGAGCCTTTAAGCTGAGATTGAATGTTTACCATTCTAACCCTTCGAACCTGTTAGTTAGTACTAGTGTAGGGATGTGGAAGATCATGTTAAAAGTAATGCTTGGATTATATGATCATTCCAACCATTGCTTTTTTATTTTGAGGCTAAAATAAGGTTACCTTCTGGTTTGATGTAAAAGAGAGGTAATTAGTTTGCGAGGAAATCAACGTTTATTATTTTTAATCGAAGTTGCAATGTTAGCTTCACTGGCATTTTTGCTTGATTTATTATCAAGTGTTATTGGAAAGTTACCACAGGGCGGTTCCGTTTCACTTGGCATGATCCCAATTTTCATCATCGCTTATCGTTGGGGTATAAAAGGAGGACTTCTAACTGGTTTGTTACTAGGCCTTTTACAAGCTGTTCTTGGTAACCCTTATATTGTCCATCCTGTTCAAGGGTTTCTTGACTACTACCTAGCATTTACGGTTGTCGGGTTTAGTGGAGTCTTCTTCAAGCAGATTCAACACGCTTTTCAAAATAAAAGTAAAAAGTTAGCGATTCTTTATATATCACTTGGGGCTTTACTCGGAAGCTTACTAAGAATGGTCGCACATGTTGTTGCGGGTGTTGCATTTTTTGCGTCGTTTGCACCTGAAGGTACTCCTGTACTAACATACTCTATTGTTTATAATGCTTCTTATATGATTCCAACAATGATCGTTTCTGCAATTGTTGTTAGTTTACTATTAGTAACTTCTCCTAGATTAATAATAAGAAAATAACTCTAATAAAACCTTGGCACTCCGCCAAGGTTTTTCTATTTTCATTATTCTAATGTAAATCATGATCGTAGATACTATTAACTCTATGAAAACCCTTATAACCTTCTCTCTCTAAATGACTAAATTCTACTTTATAGAAAAAGTTATCATATTTTCTATTCCTTCAGCATGTATTAATAGAAATAATAGATTTATAAACGGAGGAAAAAGAGATGACTATTTCTTATGGAATTATATTATTAACATTATTTCTATCACTATTTCATTTCTCTTATGGCTATAAAGAGGCAATTCGAATTAGTAACGAAGAGGGTCCTGTTCAAGGCTTGTCTTTAATCGTTAGCATTCCTCTCGGTTTTACCTTTGCTTACTTATGTTCGATCTTCTATACTTCATCTTAATTTTACAAACTCGTCAATCGGCGAGTTTTTTTAAAAAATCTTAAGCACGTCCTTACCTTCAAACGTCATTTTTACCACTCCTGCTTCATAAATATCAATAAAGATTTACCTTTGCAGGAGGTTGCTTTGGAGACATTTAAATTGGTATGTAAAAACCTTATATACTCCAGTTTCACTCTCATTTTAGTATTTGTATGTTTTGTTTGTTTCCATTTATTTTCTCACATAAAAGCCAGTCTTGTTTTCAGCATAATTATGACTTTAACATCCTTTACTTTATTCTGTTTCTTTGTCTATATTTTAATGACTTTGAAAAGGACTTTTACCTTTTGGTTTTTTAGAGGTCGGAGTGGCATTGTTTCTTTTATGATCATTGCAACATGCACTTTCTTTTTATCCATCTACTTTTTATCCATCAATCTCATGATATCTAGTGAGCTGGGAGGTAATTTAACACTTGAGGAGAAGTACCAGCTTTATTTGATACCTTTTCAATCAAATAAGGTAACCATTGCAGATTATCAAGCAATGAAGAAGGATAAAATAGTGAGCTCATACAAAAATGTCATGATCTATTATGAAACACATGAGAAAGAGTTAGTCCCAATTATAGAGGATGTTCTTAATCGGGCTGATGAACTTACAACAAATCTCTTGGGTGATGTACACGATAACGAGATTGATCTAATTCTTCATTCTTCTATAGAAGATCTTTATGAAAAAACCTCCTTAGTTCAGACTATGGGCTACTTTGACGATCCTAATGATATTGTCGGGATTGCCATAACGGACTTATCAGATATCATCTCAAATCAAATGCCACAATCATTTTATTTCCAAAGCACCATCTTACACGAATATACTCACTATCGATTACAAGCTTTTATCAAAGAGCAGGAACTCTACGTCTATAGAATTCCCCTTTGGTTTCATGAGGGAGTTGCAGAATATGTAGGTATGTATAACGTTGCACATCACTATTATCCTTTTCAAGAAACCTCATTTTCCCATCTTGTGACACATAAAGACTGGGAAAAATATCGTCTAGAAGATTATGATGTTTATTTACAAAGTTATTATGCAATTAAGTATCTCGTTGATCAATTCGGAGAATCAATTCTTAAATCCATCATTATAGAAACAGCAAAAGCCAATGATTTTAATGAGGGATTTACTAAAGCAACAGGTATGACCATAGAAGATTTACAGTCACAGTATATTAAAGAAGAAAATCAATCATTACAAACAAAAAATAAAAGCCTGCAGCATTAGCTGGCAGGCTTTAGTTCTTTGCGCATGTATTTTTTTATTTGTTTTTCTAATACAAAAAGCAAGATTCCAACCATAATGATACTTCCTCCGGCTACTTGAGCTCGAACAAAATCATCATAGATATTATATTCGTGCTAACCCATTTTAAAGACCAATTGAATAATGAGTGTCCTAGCAAGGTTGGAATGATGGCTAATAAAATAAAATAATACCAGTCTGTTGTCGGATAAGGACCTAATGGATATTGTAAGAGTAAGCAATAGAGTAACAGTGTTATTGAACTAATTCCATACACAATAAACGTATATAAAGTTAGCGAGTGTCTTTTTCTAATTCCCTGTCCAAAGAGCAAGTATGCGGTAATCATTGCACATGCTACTAAAGAGAGAATATCCCCAAACAAAGCAAGACCACTTATTTTAAAATCGCCCCAACTAATGATCATACTCCCAGTGATAGCGAGAATTCCACTACACAAAGCCATCTTTGAAACTTTTTCTTTAAAAAACAAATAAGTTCCCACAAACGCAAACAATGGTTGAAGCGTCACTAACACGACAGAACTAGCCACTGATGTGTAGTTCAACGATTCAAACCAAAGGATAAAATGAAAAGCTAAAAATACACCTGCTATCGTAGAATACAACCAATCTACCTTTGATAAAGTCTTCAATTCTGAACGATGTTTAATGAGAAAAACAGGTGCAATAAGAATCGTCGCAAAAAACAATCGATAAAAAGCAATAACAGGAGCAGGAGCTGATGTTACTTTTACAAAAATAGCTGAAGTTGAAACAGAGAGTACACCAACAACAAGAGCTGCATAAGGAAAAAAGCGTGGAGAGTTCAAAGTCGTTCCTCCTATCATTCAAAAACCTACAATATTCTACCATGAAACGTAATAGAATGGTTGCGAAATTTGTAGAAGAATTCATAATAGAGTTGGAAAATCTTTGTAGTATAATTGTATTAGTTTCATCTTTACTTTTTTTGTATGAAAAAATACTAAATCAAGGGGGAGTATAATGATCATTCAACTTGAAAATACACGTCAAGAAATTCTACTTACTGTTGGAGACATTCCAGAACATTTATTTAATGAAAGAGAAAATGAACAAACATGGAGTGTTGGACAAGTACTTGAACACCTACATAAAACTGAGGTGGAGATTACGAAAGCTATAAAGTATATGTTAACCTTACCAGAGCAAGAACCTCTTCCAGATCAACCACTTAAGCTAACATTAGATCGTTCCACAAAAAGAATGGCACCAGCAGCGATTACTCCAGCAATTGTAGTAAATAAAAACGACATTTTACATGCTCTGTCTCAATCTCGAAATCAACTCCTACAGCTTATTGATTCTATACCTCCAGAGCAAGATCTTACAACACGAGGATTTAAACACCCTGTTTTCCCTATTTTATCGATTAAACAATGGATTGAATTTGTTGGTTATCATGAACAAAGACATCTAGCACAAATTTTCGAAATAAAACAGTTTATCACAAATGAAAGCGTTTAGTGACTAGGGGGACACAACAATTGAATAAAGATAAAAATAAATCACTATTTCTTGTTATTTTTACTGCCTTAACTTTATTATTTTCAACAACTGTAACAGCTGCCGAGCAGGAAGAATCATTAACGGTTGTTTCTCTTGGTGATTCCATTACATTTGGGTGGAATTTAGAACAACCCCAAACTCCTCCAGTTCAATCGGAAAATGCTTTCCCTTTTCTGATTGGTAACGGAAATACAGAGGTTTTAAATGTCAGTTATCCTGGATGGACTTCAACTCAACTCCTTGAAGCCATAAAAACTGTAAAAGCCCGACAAATGCTTCAACAAGCTGAAACTGTCACATTAAGTATTGGAGCAAATGACCTGTTACAAGCAATTGAACTAAGTAAAATAATTGAGAATCAGCAGCCGGTAGATCCAGAGGCGCTTCAACAAAAGGTTACAGCTGCGACTGCTCAAGTGTATAACAATATAACAGAAATCATTACTCTAATAAAAGAGGAAACAGATGCACCAATTTTATTATATTCGTTATATAACCCATTCGGTATCAATGATCCAATCTACGGAAGTATACATACGTTAGGTGAAATGATTACAAACAGTGTAAACAGCAAGGTATATTCAACAATAGCAGCCCAACAAGGGGTACATTATCTTGATGCATATTCAGCTTTTAATGGTAAGCAACAGGACTACATCATACCAGGTGATATACATCCAACGATTTCCGGTCAACAAGCGTTAGCTCAGCTTGCAACAAATCGGCTTAATGAATTAATTCCTATCACGATAAACCCAATTCTATCTACTGTGGAAGAAACAACAGAGCCTGTTTCAATTTCACTTGAAGAAATTGAACATACGATAGAAATCAAATGGCTTACTGGAGAAAAAACGATAGCTGATTTTGTAAACGAGGGAAATCTCGTAGAAAACAACTCCTTTACTGTTTCTGAGAATGGTGTTTATACCATTTATGTAAAAACAGCCTTAGGAGAAAGCGTTTATACGTTTGAAATCTCTACTATCACTCCTAAAGCTGAGGAACCTGTAGAAGAGGAGGAGCCTCCAGTTGACGTTGAACAACCAGAGGAAGAAGAACCTCCAAGTGACACAACAGATGAAGATGAAGCCCCCGCAGAGCTACCTGAAAAAGAAACTCAAGATGAAGCTCCAAAGGTGGAAAAACCAAAGCAAACAATGGTGAAAAGTGAACATGCTCTACCAGATACAGCCACTTCTATGTACAACATTTTACTAACTGGCCTTTGTTTCATAGGCATTGGTGGCGGAGTCTTATTTAATCAAAGGCTAAGAAAATCAAAGGTAAAGCAATAAATGAAATAAGTACCCCACTAGCGGGGTACTTATTTTTACTCTGAACCTTTCTGTTTATGATGTTCCTCTTTATGTCTCATAAAATGAAAGTCTCTTTCTTCATCAAAAGGAAAAAGCTTTTGTTTTTTCGCTTCATCCTTGTAATTTGTAAAGATTTCCTCCATAAGTTGTTGAGTTGTTTTATCTTTTGCATCAATTCCTAATTTCTTAGCAGTTTGTAACGTTTTCTTATCAATAACCTCTCTTGCAAGCTGCTTCATTTCTTTTCCTTCTGTTTCAATCCCTAATTTTTTTGCTTCATTTTTTATGCCAACCTCAAAAACTTCTTTTCCTAGCTCATCTAGAGATTTCCCCTCTGTATCAATATTCAGCTCTTTAGCTTTATTCATAATGAGAGTTTCTCTAATTTCTTTCGCAATATCCTCCATGTCTTTTCCATCTGTCTTAATTCCCAATTCTTTTGCTTTGTTCATAATGTGAGTTTCTCTTAATTCCTTCGCGACTTCTTCTACTTCTTTTCCTTCCGTTTCTATTCCCAATTCCTTTGCCATTTCGATAATTTTTGCTTCATGTACTTCTTTAGCTAATTGTTCAGTTTCTTTTCCTTCTGCCTCAATTCCTAATTCCTCTGCTCTTTTTTCTAAAAAATCTCGATTCATTTTGTGGTGAGCGTGCCCTTCACCTGGTCCCTTTTCAGCTAAAGCAGGACTTGCCCCAATTATTCCTATAGCAAGTGCTCCAGTTAATACGTATGTAACCACTTTTCTTTTCATTTTCTACCTCCATTAAGTATAGTTGGAAAAATGTATTCACCATTTTTCGCTTCCTTCATAGAGTGTCCAAAAATCTTGAATAAATTGTTACTATTATGTTTCATCTTTTTGAACGAGTATGAAAGAATTATGTGACGTAAGGTAATAACATATATAATGATATTGATTAGGCGTATTTATATAATTTGTGTGCTTTTAGAGTTAGGAGTGAAAGGGATCGATGAAAACAGTTGTTGTCATAGGTGGTGGAATAACAGGTCTTACCGCCATGTATTATTTACAAAAGCTTAAGAAAGAACAAAATTTAAATATAAATTGTATCCTTGTAGAACAAAACAAATACTTAGGAGGAAAGATAAAATCTGTTAAAAATGAGGATTTTATTATGGAAACAGGGGCTGACTCTATTGTTGCAAGAAATGAAGGAGTAATACCTCTTATACATGATTTACAACTAGAAGATAAGGTAGTTTATAACGAAACAGGTATTTCGTATATTTATTCTAAAAACACATTGAAACCTATACCAGCAGACTCGGTTTTTGGGATTCCAACAAGTGTTAGATCATTATTTAACAGCACATTAATCTCACCAAAGGGTAAAATAATCGCTCTAAAAGATTTTGTGAAGAAAAACGAGACATATACTAGTGATAGTTCGATTGGAGCTTTCTTAGAAGCTTTTTTGGGCAAAGAATTAGTTGAAGATCAAATTTCCCCTGTTCTTTCAGGTGTTTATTCCGGGAAACTAGATGAACTCACAATGGCTTCCACTCTTCCATATCTATTAGAATATAAAAATCAATACGGAAGTATTATACGAGGAATGTCCAAAAATAAAGAAAAATTCCTTTCAGCAAATAATAAAAAATTCCTATCATTTAAAGGTGGATTATCAACAATAATTGACCGACTTGAAGATCAGTTATCAGATACTCAAATTTTAAAGGGAATAAAAACAGAATCTATTAAACAGGTACAAGATAGCTATGACATATCCTTTGACCAGCATAATCCAATTAAAGCTGACTATGTTATTTTAGCTACTCCACATGATGCAGCACAGAAATTATTAGCGACTAAAGAGCTAGACCAAGAATTTAATAAATTGAAAAACTCTTCACTCATCAGTGTTTATCTTGGGTTTGATGTTCCTGATCAACAGCTTCCCGCAAACGGTACTGGTTTTATCGTAACGAAAAATAGTGATTTACTTTGTGATGCATGTACTTGGACGAGTAGAAAATGGGCTCATACTTCAGAAAAACAAAGATTGCTTGTTCGTCTATTCTATAAAAGCTCGAATCCTGCTTATGAAAAAATGAAGAAAATGAATAAAGAAGAGATCATCGAGACTGCCTTGGGTGATATTCAAAAAAGTCTTAACTTAACGGCAAAACCAGAAGTTGTGGAAGTGACTAACTGGGATGAGCTTATGCCAAATTATCATCTTAAACATAACCAGGCGATCACATCACTTGGAGAGAAATTAGCGGAACATACACCCAATGTATTTATAGCTGGTGCCTCTTATTTTGGAGTTGGAATAGGTGCCTGTATCAAAAATGGTAAAGAAACCGCCGAGAAGATTGTTCATCAACTTAAGAACAAAAGCGCAAGTGCCTCGTTATAATTTTATAAACGATGAAAAGCAGGGGAAGCTCCCCTGCTTTTGCATTTTTATACTCATAGCTCCTCAATCACTTACTAACGCCATAGGCTAATACATCAAAATGAATTATCCTTTGTAGCCATTACCCTTCATGCCCTTTGCTTTTGTTTTCACTTTAAAAAGCCCTCCGGACAATGGATATTTCTCCAGCTCTTCTTCACTTAATCCTTGTCTGGCTGTTGTGATATACAACTCATCTAAATGTTCCCCACCAAATGTACATGATGTAACATGTTTAACAGGAACTACAACTTCATCTAACTGTTTTCCTGTATAAGGATTCCATTGTGTAACCCTTGAACCATCCCAATGTGCTACCCAAATCATCCCATCTGAATCAATTGTCATGCCATCAGGTGAACCCATTTCATTAGGAATGACAACAGATGTCTTCTTACTACTAATACTTCCAGTTTGTTTATCATAAGAAAAGACTGCTACTTCCCCAGTAGGAGTATCAATATAATACATAAACTTTTCATCAGGGCTCCAGGCTAAACCATTTGATATTGTCACTGAAGAAAGAATTTTATGAATATGTCCAGACGGATCTAAACGATATAATGCTCCCTTACCCTTCTCAATATTTAATGCCATTGTTCCTATGTAGAAACGACCAGAGCTGTCACATTTACCATCATTGAAACGTATATGAGGCTGATTTGTTTCCGGATTTGCAACCAATATTAAATCTTCGGTCTCTAAATCCAAACGATAAATTCCATCATGCATGGCTAAAAGCATTTTTCCTGGCTGCGCGGGTACTGCTGCTCCTACATACTGATTGAATGTGAATGTCTTATTCTCTTTCGTTAAAGGATCATAACGATGAAGCCTTTTCCCGATAATATCAACCCAATATAATGCTTGCTCTTCCCCATTCCAATGAGGTCCTTCCCCTAGAGTAGCCTTTTGATCCACTACTAAATCGGCAATATAACCCACTATTCTTCCTCCCTCTCCCCATTACCTATTTCAAAGCCTATCTTTTATGATGCTGATTCATTTTCAGTAAACTGACTCTGATGTAGCTCCGCATAAAAACCTCCTTTTTCAAGAAGCTCCTCATGCGTTCCTTTTTCTATAATATCTCCTTGATTCATGACAAGAATAAGATCAGCATCACGAATAGTAGATAATCGATGGGCAATAACAAAGCTTGTTCTTCCTTCTAAAAGCTTTGTCATTGCCTGTTGTATTTTCATTTCGGTTCTAGTATCAACACTGCTTGTTGCTTCATCAAGTAAAAGAATCTTCGGCTTTGCCAAAATGGCACGCGCTATTGTGAGTAGCTGTCGTTGTCCTTGTGATAGATTTGTGGCATCTTCTCCTAGCATTGTCTCATACCCGTCAGGTAATGTTCGGATAAAATCATCTGCATAGGCATTTCTTGCAGCTGCCTCAATCTCCTCATTTGTTGCGTGTTCATGTCCGTAAGCAATATTTTCTCGAATGGTTCCACTAAATAACCAGGTGTCCTGCAGCACCATAGCAAACAAACTTCGAACCTGCTCTTTACTCATATCAGTCAAACAAACACCGTCAATTTTAATAGACCCTCCATCCAATTCATAAAATCTCATTAAAAGATTTACAATTGTCGTTTTGCCCGCACCAGTGGGACCTACGATGGCAACAGTTTGTCCTTCTTTTACCTCAAGACTTACATCATTGATAATTGGCTGATTTTTCTCATACCCGAACCGTACGGAATCGAAAACAACATGTCCTTTAAGCTCAGATACTTTAACAGCAGCATCCTCTTCCTGTTCTTCCTCTTCTTCGTCCAACAGTTGAAATACACGTTCAGCTGAAGCAATGGCAACTTGAATCATATTAGCAATTCCCGCAGCCTGAGCTAATGGTTGAGAAATTTGCTGTGTATACTGAATAAAAGCTTGAACATCCCCAACACGAATACTTCCATTAATAACAAGCAAGCCACCTGATATCGCTACAATAATAAACCCTATGTTCCCAACAAAACTCATTAACGGCATCATTAATCCAGAAATAAACTGGGCTCTCCAGCTTGATTCATACAGCCGATCATTGATTGAATCAAAGGTTGCAATCGACTTATTTTCATGACCAAAAGCCTTCACCACCTGATGTCCGGTAAACATTTCTTCAATATGACCGTTGATGTTGCCAAGCTCTTCCTGCTGCTTAACAAAGTGTTTTTGTGAAAACTTCGTCACAATACGCGCAACCGTTAAACTAAGTGGAATGGTAACTACTACTACTAATGTCAAAAGAGGACTAATAACAAGCATCATGATAATAATCCCAATAATGGAGATAAAAGAGTTGATTACTTGTGTTAGTGCCTGTTGTAGGGATGTATTAATGTTATCAATATCATTTACCGCTCTGCTTAACAAATCACCATGAGAGTGCTTGTCAAAATACTTAAGGGGCAACCGTGATAATTTCTCATTTACTTCCCTTCGAAGCTGAGCCACCGTTCGCTGTGAAACAGAAGCCATAATATATTGTTGTGCATAAGAAAAAATAGAAGATAAAAGGTATAAACCAATTAAAAGTAATAAAATCCTTGAAATAAAATCAAAGTCCACAGCAGAACCTGATGTAAAACTATCAAAAATAGAAGAAGTGGCATCTCCCAATAATTTGGGACTAATTACATTAAACAAAGTAGAAAAAATAGCCGTGATCGCAACAAGAATCATCCGATTTTTCCAAGGCTTTAAATAACCTACGAGTCTTTTAAACGTTTTTTTGAAATCCTTTGGTTTTTCGACAACCATTCCTGGACCGTGTCTCATACCTCCACCTACAGGAGGTCCGCCACGTCGCTTATTATCACTCATGCACTCACCTCCCCATCCTCTTGAGAAGCTACGATTTCTTGATAAATTTTATTTTCTTGTAATAACTCTTGATGAGTGCCAACTCCGACAATCTTCCCATCATTTAGAACAATGATTTTTTCAGCATCTTTTACCGTGTTAACACGTTGAGCCACAATTATCATTGTTGCATCTCCTGTTTCTTTCTTTAATTCATGTCGAAGCAAACGATCTGTTTTATAATCCAATGCCGAAAAGCTATCATCAAATAAATAAATTTTAGGCTTTCTCACTAGTGACCTAGCAATAGATAATCGCTGTTTTTGTCCTCCAGAGAGATTTACACCTGCTTGTTCTAAATCACTATGTATCCCTTGATCTCTTTTTTCAACAAAATCAATCGCTTGAGCGGTTCTTAAAGCAGCGTACATTTCCTCTTCAGATGCTTCTTCTTTACCAAACGATAAATTTTCCGCAATCGTCCCACTAAACAGCGTAGCTTTTTGTGGAACATAGCCAATCTGTTTGCGAAGTGTACTTTGTTTAAAGAATTGAATATTTTGCCCATCAATCAGAATTTCTCCACTTTCCACATCATAAAAACGAGGAATTAGCTGCAGCAACGTTGTTTTACCTGCACCTGTGCTTCCAATAATTGCAGTTGTTTCTCCAGGTTTTGCTGTAAAAGTGATTCCTTCAAGAACAGGTCTTTCCGCTCCTTCATAACGAAATGTTACATCCTTAAATTCAACGATTCCTTTGGTTGGAAAGCTTTCTTCTTCTCTTTCAGGATCTTTTATCGTTGGTTTAGTTGATAATACCTCGGTTAAACGTTTAGCTGATACTTGAGCGCGCGGAATCATAATAAAAGCCATCGAAAGCATAATCAACGACATTAAAATCATCGCAGCGTATTGAATGAACGCTAATAGATTACCAACCTGCATATCTCCGTTATCTATTCGAATAGCACCAAACCAAACGATGGCGATATTGGTAAAATTCATAATAATTAACATAATCGGAAACATAAAAGCCATTAACTTGCCAACCTTTATTCCAGTGTCTTGAAAATCTTCATTGGCAATATTAAAGCGTTTTCGTTCATGAGCTCCTCGATTAAACGCTCTAACAACTCTTACCCCTGTTAAAGCCTCCCTTAAAATAAGTGTTAGCCGATCTGTTTTATTCTGTAAAGCTGAAAACAACGGAATGGCCCTTCTCGCCACCAGAAAAATAATCAAAGCTAAAACTGGTAGAGCAGCTAGAAAAACGAGTGACAAATACTTATCCCGGGACACGGCAAGAATAACTCCACCAATCAACATTAGTGGTGCTCTGGTCATCATTCTCTGCATCATATTAATTACATCTTGAACAACCTTTACATCATTTGTCGTTCTTGTAATTAAAGAAGCTGAGCCAAACTTTTCATATTCATCAAGAGAAAAGTGCTCAGTATGCACAAACATCGTTCTACGCATATCCCTCCCAAAACCGAGCGAAACTTTAGAAGCAAAGTAACTAACTCCAACCATTAATAAAATAGCCATTAGTGAACATCCCATCATCAAAGCACCTGTTTGCAGGATAAACGGCACATCACGATTAACAATCCCAACGTCTACTATTTCAGCCATTAAGGTTGGCAAATATAACTCAAATAATATCGCAGCCATTGAAAACAAAATAACAAAAGCTAGCTTCACTCGATAAGGTTTGAGGTATTTTAGCATTTCAATCATTTCCTCACCTCATTTCTTTTATTTTTTATTCTTCATACTATTATAGCGATTATAGTTAACTTAATGAAATGTTTAGATATAAACTTTTCCTAATTCAGGTCCGATGTTTAGATCAACTATGAATAAGGTATAGAAATAATAAAGCTAGAAAGGAGAATGATGATGTCAACAGTAACTGCAGGATTTCAAGTTCTTCCTAATGGTAAAGATATGAACACAGACGGGGTTATCCCAAAGATGGTCGAAGTCGTAAAAGAATCAGGTCTAAAATACGAAATCGGACCAATGGAGACAGTTGTAGAAGGAAACTTTGATGAAATAATGCTCTTAATTAAAACACTACAACAAGTAGGAATTCATATGGGCGCAACAGAAGTACTAACAAATATGAAGCTACACTACAAACCCGATGGCATTTCAATTGAAAATAAAATGACTCATGTTTAGTGGAAATCACTCTGGGAATAGAATCTGCAAAACTAGTAAATGGGAAATTCAACCCAATTAGAAAGGTGTGTTATTCTTAATGGTTTGGACAAAAAATGATTATCCTGAATCAATGAAAAACTTAAAGAAATCTACTAGAAATAAAGCGATCGAAATAGCCAATGCATTAGTTGATGATGGTTACGAAGAAGGAAGAGCAATCTCTATCGGAATATCTCAGGCCGAGAAAATGATGAATACAAATTCAAGTGACCTCAAATATCATATTGTCCCTCACGATGGTGAGTGGGCAATAAAAAAAGAACATGCCGAAAAAGTGACTGAGGTTTTCCCAACAAAAGCGAAAGCACTTGATAGAGGACAAGATTATATGAAAAAGAAAGACGCTCAATTGGTCATTCATAGGCAGGATGGAACGATTGAGAAAATGAAAAATACAGGGAGTTAACCCTACAATCAATAACGGCTTTCCTCTCATTAAAGCCGTTATTTTTTTCTTGTCAAATTTCATGAATCCGTGTACAATATCTGCTATAAACACAACTTCATCATGGGGCATTAGCTCAGCTGGGAGAGCGCTACGCTGGCAGCGTAGAGGTCAGGGGTTCGAGCCCCCTATGCTCCACCATAAATAAAGTATTCAAAACCCTTAATTTACAAGGGTTTTATTTTTTTACCTTCATTTACTTATCAGCTAGTATAAGCTTATTGGTCACGTTTTGGTCACGGATAAAATAAAATTAGATATTATCCGTAATACCGTCTAACTTATTTGCCGCCTCGTCCTGCATCGTAGGCAATACATGTGAATAGGTATCCAAGGTCACCCGGATGTTGCTATGCCCTAACCTTTCTGAAACTACCTTCACATTTACCCCCTTTGATAATAGCAGAGTTGCATGTGTATGCCTTAAATCATGGAACCTTATCTTTGGTAGATCTGCTTTTTTTATAAGCCTGTTAAATGTTCTTCTAATATTTGATGGATTAACTGGTGTTCCTTCAATTGTTGAAATGAGTAAGTCTGTGCTTATATTAAAATGAGCTCTTTCCAGGTCAAACCTATCCATATGCTCCCTAAGTACATTTGAGACACTTTCAGATAACTTTATTGCGCGAATACTCGTTTTCGTCTTCGCACCCTCTAAAATTAATTTACCATCGTTGCTTAATGTTTGAGTTACTTTTAAAATACCTTTTTGGATATCAATGTCCTGCCGCCTTAACGCAAGAACCTCTCCTTTGCGTAAGCCTGTCATAATAGTCAGATAAAATACAACATAATATCTGTCGTCTTTCGCTTCACGTAAAAAACGTGCAACTTCTTCTTCATTCCATACATTGACTGGTTTTATAGACTTTTTGGGAAGAACCACATTCAGGGCAACATTTTTAGGAATTAGATCAAACTTTTGAGCTTGATTCAGTGAGCTCTTAATAATCTCCACTACTTTCTTAATAGTTGCACTTGAATATTGATTCTGATTAAGTTCATTGATTAAGTTTTGAATGTGAATCGCCTTGAGAGTGGAGAGTTTCAAGCCACCAAGATTAGGAAAAATGACCTTTTCTAAGTAATGCTTGTACACTTGTCCTGTTTGAATTCCAATTGAGTTTCTTTTGGCTTCAAACCAATCTAATAGATATTCTTTATAAGTGAGTTGACTATCTTTAACATAATTCCCTTTATTTAAAGCATTTTGAACTTCTGCAAGTGCGGCTAATGCTTCTTTTTTAGTCTTAAATCCTCTTTTTTTCTTTTGTTTTCTCTTTCCATTATGATCCTTACCGAGTTCTAAAACAAAAAACCATTTACCAGTATCCTTATCTTTGTTTACTGATCCTGCGATTGTCCTCATCTCCATTCAGTTTACTGGGACCAATTCACTTGATAATAAACATTTACTTTCCTCTTTTACCCTTAACTTATATTAATTTTAACCTCAATATAATATATTTTAAACACCTAGAATTCTTTTTAATAAAATTTAATTTTTGTTCTAAGTTGGTAATAATAAGGACTGTTGAGGGGTGATATATGTGTTATATGAAAAGAAGATTATCGGATTTACCTGACATCTTAAATGTGTCTCATATTAGAGAAGTTCTTGATATTGGAGAACGCCAGGCATATGAACTTGTTAATTCTGGACAATTTCATGTTGTTCGAATAAACAGAAGAATTAAGATTTCGAAAAATGTATTTATTAATTGGTTAGAAGGCGGTGATAATCATATATAGACAAGACAGGTGATGATTACCTGTCTTTTATCTATTATTAGGGTGAGTTTTTAAAAAGTGTGAGCTGATTAAAAAATTACAAAAAAATTCTGAGAGGTACTACCCTCTTTACGCCCTACGGTTAGCGAGGTTTGGTGCCCCACCCCCTTCGGGAATTTAATCGGCGCTCCTTCTGACTTCGGGTTAATTTAGTAGAAGGAATAGCAACGATATTATGATAAAATAGTCACATGAATGGAAATAAAATGGATTTGGTTAGTTATTAGGAGGAGAAATATGTCAGTTAAAGCAGATATAGATTTTCAAAAGGATTTATTTGATGCAGCTAATAAAATGCGAGGCTCGGTTGCACCGGCTGATTACAAGCATTATGTATTACCATTAATCTTTTTACGTTATCTTTCAAATAAATACGAGCAAAGAAGAAATGCATTAGAATTCATCGTAAAAGACCCTAGCAGCGATTGGTACACCGATGATACGGAAATGCAAGAAGTGATTATTACAGATCCAGACCAATATAAAGCAGAAAATGTATACGTCATTCCAGAAGAGGCTCGTTGGTCTTACATTATGAAGAATGCAAAGCAGCCTAATATAAAAGAGATTATCGATAACGCAATGAAAAGGATTGAAGAAGAGAATCCAGAACTAGAGGGAATGTTACCCCGGATCTTTCAAGGCTCTAACATACCAGCAGAAAATGTTTCAGGACTTATTGAAATCTTTTCGAGAGATGCGTTTAGTGTAAACAATGAGCAAAGTGTCGATATCCTAGGTCGTACATATGAGTATTTCATCGGTTCATTTGCCTCTACCGAAGGCTCTCGTGGTGGTGAATTCTTTACACCTTCTAGTATTGTAAAGCTGTTAGTAGCGATGTTAGAGCCTATCAGTGGTACTGTATTTGACCCCGCATGTGGTAGTGGTGGGATGTTTATTCAGAGTGAAGAATACACACCAAGAAAGAACGCATTATCCTTTTATGGACAAGAGAATGTAACGACTACTGTACGATTAGGAAAGATGAATGTCTTATTACACGGAATCAATGCAGACATTCGCTTAGGGGATTCACTCCTTAATGACCAGTTTCCGGACTTAAAAGCTGATTATGTTATAGCAAATCCTCCTTTTAATATGAAAGACTGGGGCGCCGATCGAGTTGCTAAGAATGATGCTCGCTTAATTGGACCTGTTACAAACAGCAATGCTAACTACATGTGGATGCAGCATTTCCTTTATCATCTCAATGACAAAGGAACAGCAGGCTTTGTTATGGCGAATGGTGCAATGACGACAAATACAACAGGTGAAAAAGAAGTACGTCAGAAATTAATAGAAGAAGGCTATGTAGATTGCATCGTACAATTGCCAGAAAAACTATTCTTCACAACAGGTATCCCATGTTGTCTTTTCTTCTTGAGTAAAAACCGCGATGGTAAAGGAGAGTTTAGAAATCGCAAAAATGAAATTCTCTTTATTGATGCACGTAAGTTGGGTACGCTTGTTAGTCGTAAACAAAAGGCACTAAGCCAAGCGGAAATTGATAAAGTTTCAAATGTTTATCATGCTTACAAGAATATAGAAACAGGGGAATACGAAGACATTGCTGGCTTTTGTAAAGTAGCAACTCTGGAGAAAGTGGAAGCAAGTGATTATAAATTAACACCAGGTATTTATGTAGGAACAGAAGTAATAGATGAAGAAGATGTCCCATTTGAAGAGAAAATGGAACAGTTAAAACAGCAATTATTGGAACAGTTTGAGGAATCAAATCGCCTTCAAGAGAAGATTAGAGGAGACTTGGAGGAATTAGTGTGAGCGAATGGAAGAGATATAGATTAGAAGAAGTTTGTGAAAGTATTGTTGATTGCGTAAACAGAACTGCTCCAAAGGTTGATTATAAAACACCTTTTAAAATGATTCGAACTACTAATGTTAAAAATGGAAGAATAGATTTAGACTCTGTTTTCTATGTGACTGAGGAAATATATGATAAATGGACTAGACGGTTAGTTCCTAAAATTGATGATGTCATTTTAACTAGAGAGGCACCTTTAGGTGAGGTAGGAATAATTAGGTCAAACGAGAAGGTGTTTCTTGGTCAAAGGTTAATGCATTATCGTGCAAATAAGGAGTTATTAGACCCATACTTTTTATATTATTCACTACAGTCCCCATTGCTTCAACAACAAATACATTCTTCTAGTATGGGATCAACTGTAAGTCATATTAGAGTACCTGATGCAATGAAGTTTGAATTACTCCTTCCACCATTAAACATACAACAATCAATTTCAACTATATTAAAGTCTATTGACGATAAGATTGAGATAAATCATAAAATGAATCAAACCCTCGAGCAAATGGCAATAACATTATACAAGCATTGGTTTGTTGATTTTGGACCATTTCAAGATGGGGAGTTTGTGGAGTCAGAGTTCGGGATGATTCCAAAGGGATGGAAGTATGTTTCCTTAGGTGATTTAGTTTCTGAAACATTAGGCGGAGATTGGGGGAAAGAGAGTTTAGTAAATGATTTCGTTAATGAAGTTCATTGTATTAGAGGAACAGATATTCCTAATCTAAAAAATGGTCTTTTAGGTGCAATCCCTTCTAGATTTCTTAAAGGAACCAGTGTTGAAAAACGAGCTTTAAATGAAGGTGAAATAGTGCTAGAGAAATCTGGTGGAAGTCCGACTCAATCCACAGGAAGGTCATTATTAGTTACAAATTCTTTACTTCAAAAATTAGAAAAGCCTTTAGTCTATACAAACTTCTGTATTCGGATAAAGGCTAAAGAAATTGAGTTTTCTACACTTCTCTACTTGGAACTATCAAGATTGTATGAAGATGATATTTTCTTCAGTATTGAAAATGGAACTACAGGAATAAAAAACTTAAATATCAAGTCTCTTTTTGATGAATTTAAAGTTTGTCTCCCACCTAAATCAATACTTAAAGATTTTAATGAGAAAGCAATAAGATATTTTGAACTTATTCATAAAAATGGATTTGAAATACAAAGTTTAGAGAAAACAAGAAACTACCTTCTCCCTCGATTACTCACGGGAGAAATTGACGCAACTAAAGTAGAAAAGCAAGTCGAAGAAGTTTTATAAAATCAAGGAGGGGATGTTTACACCATGACAAGACCTCTAGGGGAATCAGAATTTGAAGAAACTACAATAGAACGCTTAATACGTATCGGGTATGAGTATGCCCATGCCCAAGAACTTTTCCAGCGTGGTGAACGTGACAACCTTCAGGAAGTAATTTTAATTAAAAGGTTGGAAAGCTTTCTTGCAAGAAAGTATACTGGTATCCCAAAGAATGAGGTAAAGAGGCTTGCACAGCTTTTCACCTCTCCTGATGGGATAAAACTCATTCAACGTAATATGGTTTTCCACCAAAAGTTGACGAAGGGTATTGAGTTTACTTACGAGATAAATGATGAATCCTATACGCGACATGTGTATGCTGTAGACTGGGATAATCCTGAGAAGAATGATTTTCTTGTGGTGAATCAATTATCAATCGACGGGAGAATGTCAAGAAGGCCTGATGTCGTTATATACATTAACGGGCTTCCACTTATTGTATTTGAATTAAAGAATCCTAATAGTGAAAGAGCAAACGTGCATGATGCGTACACTCAGGTTCAAAATTATACCGTTGATATATCCCAACTTTTTAACTTCAACGTATTCACTGTTGTATCGGATAATGTTGAAACAAAACATGGAATGCCTTTTGCTGACTTTGATTTTTTTGCTTCATGGAAATCAATAGATGGAATAACTGTAGATAACAATAGAGCTAATACTATGAGGACATTAATTGAAGGACTCTTTCCTAAAGAAAGACTTTTGAATTATATTAAAAACTTTATCGTATTTCTTGAAGAAGGCGACAAAATAACAAAAATAGGGGCAAAATACCATCAGTTTTTCGGAGTGAACTTTGCTGTTAGAGAAACGGTTCGTGCTACTCGTCCTGAAGGAGATCGAAAAATCGGGGTCATGTATCATACAACTGGTTCAGGTAAATCTTTAAGTATGCTCTTCTTTGCTGGAATTTTGGCACGGTTTCCTGAGTTAGAAAATCCTTCAATAGTTATTCAGGTTGATAGAAATGATTTAGACGAGCAACTATTTGATACGTTTGTCCAAGGTAAGTCATTAATTGGCCATGTTCATCATGCAGCAGGTACGGATAACCTCAGAACTCTTTTAAAAGGGGAATCCGGTCAGGTCATTTTCTCAACAATTGAGAAGTTCCGTAAGAAAGAAGGTGAAGCGAAACATCCTGTTCTATCTGAAAGAAGAAATATTGTTGTGATAGCCGATGAAGCTCACCGAACTCAAAGTGGTTTTGAAGGCGGCTACGCTGCACAGTTGCGATATGCATTGCCGAAAGCTTCACATATAGGTTTTACTGGTACTCCTGTAAACTTGTTAGGGAATGATACTGAAGAGATCTTTGGTCATATTATTCATAGATATGATATGGCACAGGCGGTAGCTGATAAAGCCACAGTGCCAATTTTTTATGAAAGCAGACTAATACCTCTAGATTTGACTCAGGAAGATATTGATGAAAAGTTCAAGGATTTGATTGTCGAGGTTGGTGACGATGAATCCGAGGGTTATAAAAGAAAATGGGCCGCTTTAGAGCGTATAGTTGGCACTCAAAAACGGCTTTCTCAATTAGCTAATGATATTGTAGCTCATTTTAACAAAGTTGCAAACCCATTCCAAAAAGGCATGATTGTATGCATGAGTAGAAGAATTGCTGTTGATTTATATAAGAGGTTAAGAGAAATAGATGACTGTCCACAAGTAGAAGTGATCATGACTGGGGATGTTTCCAAAGACCCGAAGGAATGGCGTGAGATACAAGAAGGAAGTAAGTATTCGCATATTAAATCAAAACAAGAACAAGAAGATATTAAAGCGGATTTAAAAGATCCTGAAAACCCTCTTAAATTGGTTATTGTAGTTGATATGTGGTTAACCGGTATGGATGCCAAGCCATTATCTTTCCTATACGTAGATAAACCAATGAAAGGGCATAATCTTATGCAAGCAATTGCTCGTGTAAACCGTGTATTCCCTGGTAAGGAAGGTGGTACAGTAGTTGATTATATTGGTATCGCTACTTCTCTAAAAGAAGCAACTAGTCAGTATACAACAGGAGGAGGAAAAGGGAAGCCTGCGTTTGACATTGAGGAAGCAATAGCCGTGTTTCAAACTAATTTAGCTGCTGTTCGTGCGTTTATTCCCTCCGAGGTTGATGTGAAAAATTGGCGATTGAAAAGTAAAATTGACAGGGAAGATTTCATAGCGGACTTAGTCAATAATTTGCTTAATGGCGATACGGAAGAGTACATACAGGCTGCTGTGAAACTAGAAAAGGCATATCAATTAGTGAGGCATATAGAAGCTATAATGGATGTATCTGATGAAGTTACGCTCTATCAAATGATTAAAGCCCAGTTAAGAAAGCATATAGTACCACCTGTTGGCGGCACAGGAGAAAACAAGACGTTAGAGCAGCGGCTATCAGAACTTATTGACAATAGCCTTCTTGCAAAAGAAACAGTAGATATTTTTCAAGTGGCGGGAATTGAACGTCCTGATATTAGTATATTAGATGACGCCTTCTTAGCAGACCTGGTCAAGAAGGAACATGAGGATTTACGTCTAAAATTACTGAAGAAGTTACTTGAAGATAAGATTAATGTTACCTTCAAACAAGGCAGTCCAAAGACAAAAGAACTTAGCGAGCTTTTACAGAAAACGCTGAAAGATTATCACAATCGTGTCATTGAAGCTGCAGACGTTATTCGAATGATGATCAAGGTAAGAAAAGATATGGACGAGGAAATGCGAAAGCGTCATGACCTTGGACTATCAGAAGAAGAAATTGAATTCTATAAAGCAATTACTGAAATGGAACACGAAGCATTCTCAAACGATTTCTTAGCTGATTTAATACACAAAGTTGTTAAAGCTCTTAAGAAGGAACTCTCTGTAGATTGGACCAGTCCGCATCGCCAAGACGTGTACGCAAAGGTGAAGTTAGCTGTAAAGATGGTGCTGATGAAAGAGAAGGTAGGGGCTCAACAGGTTCAATTCTTAACAAACAAGTTTATGGAGCAGGCGGAGCAACAGTATAAGGGTTGGCCGATGGATGCATAGATTTATGTACAAGGTTAAGTACGCATGTGTATAGAGCGTTGCGGGTCAATAGGTGTAAAGAAAAAAGTAACCCTTTCTCATTCATAGCAGGATACTGGGTTACTTTTTTTATGCGTGATCATCAAATATGAAAGATTTTTTTAAAACCTGGGGTAACTCTGCCCAGTTTACCAAAGTATGATGTTTGCTCTCCTAGGCTTACCTATTAGGTTGTTTTAAGAATATTACTATCCCCGGTCAACCACTTGGAAAGTACTTCTTTGGAGATTTTAATTCTTTTACCGACCCTCACTGTGTGGAATTCACCTGAGGCAATTAGCTCATAAGCTTGCCTTCTTCCTATGCCTAGTATTTCTTGAATATGAGAAACATCGAGTACATCGGGATAACTTTCAATTTTCTTCATAATAGAGTATCTCCTTTATTAGATGATTATCTAACTTTAAAGTTTCATTCCGGATAGTTCCATATTGCATAGATTCATATGGTTCTGATTTTAACATTTGGTATTCGTGCTCTTCTAAATAAGAAAGGAATGTCTCTGCTTTATCCCCATCTAGTGAAATCGGTTGTAATAAGTTTTGGCTAGGCAAGAACTTTCTATGTCCGTCGAGCCGATCATCGTAGATTCCTTTTTTCATATACTGAATGATTCTCTCATCTTCAAGTGGTGGTTTATGATGCTTTTTAATGTCAACCATTCCATTACCCCATATCTTTTGTAATACTTCATTTTTGATATAAGGTAGTTCTGTAACAAGATGATAGTGTACTGCGTCACGTCCATTTCTTTCTTGAAATTCCGTAACTGCAATATATTTAAAAGCAAAACCATCATGATGTTTACTAAGATAATGATTAAGTCGCTTCCGAAAGTTACTAAAGGCTTTGTTACATTCTTTTATTGAGGTGATATCAAGATTGCATTCCTCATTAAATGTTAGTGTAATGAAAGTGTAGGATTTCTGGAAATTTGTAAATATAAGTTGTCTCATTCTATGACTTGCTTTAAGGGCAGTGTCCTTTCGGTTTTTCACCTTAGGATTATCGACATTCCAGTTAGTCAATCGTTTATAGTTAGAGCCAGACCTCTTCACTGCTTGTCCAACTATGATCGGCTTTTCAAAGTGGCTAACCTCTATGACATTCCCGCAAATTCTAACCTTTGTATAGATAGTTTCCATCATAATTTGCTCCTTTTGGCAACAGGGTCTCTATAGGCATTGTAGCTTCTAATGTTAACTTGTTTAGCTTGTCTTTGATTGCTATTCTCAATGAAGAAATATTCGCTGTCATAGGAGGCACCATCAGTTAGGGATTTACTTGCCTTGCGAATCTTTTTCTCGTATTGAGCTTGAAACGCATCTATTATTCTTTCCGATAAGTCAGAATCATTAATCTTGATACATTGTGAAGATTTATGAAGTACTTGAGGAAATGCTATGGTGTATCCTCTACTATTCCTTTTAAGTTCAGCACCTCTAATTGTAAGAATGTCTCCTATTTTAATATTGGCACTTGCTAAAACCCCGTGCTTTGGATTTAAATCTATATTAGACACATTAATGAACATAATCAGTCCTCTTTTCTCTTAATTGAATGTTTTCGACAATTATGACGCTTAATATCAAGTTGAAATTAATTACTGTGGTTCTTTCCATGGCCATGGGTAACCTTTTGTTGCTTTTTATAGTAAAAGTAATGATTACTTGTACCTATATTATATGGGAGTATCCTTATGTGCCGCGAGTTTGCTCCTGTTTAGTTGTGGAGTGTTATGAATAGGTGTAAGTTAAATCGATTTAAGTTACTTATTCGATCGCAGTTTATCTTTAAATATCTTCTCTTTTCTCGATATTTCTAAAATGAGTGAGAAAAAAGATTTGCTCTTAAATAAACTTCTAATATATACTGGCAAGTTCGTTAAACAGGATAAAATTAAAGGGATCTATATGTAGGTTGGTTGAAGTATTAAAAAGATTTGATGGTTACTTAATGTGAAATTTGAATATGTGGCGGAGGAGGTCAGGAAAGTACCGAGTAGCATTTATGGAAGAAGTGTAATGGAGTATGATAATATCTTTCAGTATTTTAAGGATGCTTCAAACGAAGAATTTCATAATATAAAGATAGAAAATAACGTAACTTTAAGGCGGAGAGGGTTAAGGAGAATTTTTAAAATGAAGATAAGTTACAATATGTAAATCTATATATATACATAGTGAACAAATAAAAAAGGTGAGTATTTCTCACCTTTTCTGATACTTGGAGTATTAATTTGTAATCAGACTTTGTAAATTGTTGTTTATAAATTCACTTAAGGGGATTTGTTTAGAAGCATAAGTGAGATTATCTTGATTATTTTCTTGTGCATATTTTAAAACTAGTTCTTTTGTTATTTGATAAGCAGTTGAAATTTGTTCAACAGTTATATTATCAGTATTAATAGTTCTTAAATCCCTATCCCCGTTAAACCGAACACTGTTCAAGATAACAGAAACTAGCACTCTAGAAATATGGAAATGGTAATAGGTAGATAATGCTACATCGGTTTCATCTTCTCGAGTAAATTCTTGCTTTAAATAAATCTCAACACGTTTCATTATTCTAATAGATTGAATATAAGTTTCCATAGGTCTTCTGTCAGGAAACAACCTATCATAATCCTGTTCATTCTTAGTAAGAATTGTAGGGTTTGATCTAGCTTTTGATGGATTCTTTTCAATAATAGAAGTTAAACATTGTGATAAATAATTTATTGAAATGATCTTCTTAGTCGGCTTATTTTGATTTCTATAATAGTTCTTTCTTCTATCATAATAATAACCATTTGCTAAGAAATAATCCTCAATATCTCTTTGTACTTTATGAGTAGCTCTTAATAGGGCAGGAGGTACAGGATTATGGGAGTTATTAGATTTAATTATTATATCCATGGTGTCTTTTTTATCAGTAATGATAATCTTTAATAATAATGAGCGTGAATCTGATTCTGGCAGATTTGATTTGAATGTATTATATAGAGTATGTGAAGTTTGTAAACCATTTACAATCTGTATATTTTCAAGTTGCAGGGTTTTTCCAACTAGTGTACCATTTTCAGCGATAATTGTTATACCATTGTTTAGCCACCAGAAGTCAAATTCGCTCTTTTCCTTTAAAGTACTTTCAATCTCATTATTTACTGACGTATTATTTTGAAAATCCCGTATATTAGACTCAAATAAATACTTCCTAAGAGAATTGTCTGTAGGGTCGCATAAAAATTTAAAATATTCTATTACATTTACTGAGGCAATGTATCCTCGTTGGTCGGATTCTCTATAATCAATTGCTATTGGATTTTCATTTAACTTAAGAGCAAGAGAATAATTAGGCTCTTTTCGAAGTAACTGTAATAATGCTTCAGCATCAATTATTTTATATGTAAAATCCATTTTGCCGAGATTGGATTCAAGAGATCTATCCCTTAGGATGTTAATTTTATTTAGGTAAGAAAGGTTTTCAAATTTGGGACCATAAATATTTTGACTATCACCTTTACTAACATGATAAAATTTAACATTAATTTTTGGATGTTTAATGGCTATTGATTTAATAATATTATGTATCAATTCAAGTTTTTCAAGCAGGGTTTCAGAAATAACCGAGCGATACGATTCAAGATCCTTATCTAAATCAAATATAATATCAGTAGCCACTATAAATTTATCAATTACGGATTCAGTTATACTATTAGTATTTTTATATTGAAGGAAATGAAGATCTAATGTCATCTTGTTTTGTAACTCTACCTCTTCAATATTATTAATTAATTCATCATTCAAATATATATATATTCCATCGATACCATAATCCATACTTTCGCCTACTAACCCAATAAGTACCTCATCAATTGCAATATCCTGATCTTTAAATATTTGTTCTGTAGAAAAAACTTCAAATGCTTTATCGTGGTTATCAAATGTACTATTTGTTAGATAATTTTCTAAATGAACATTTAATAAAGTTTGTTGATTACTCAAAATTAATCATTCCCCCTTAATTGGTTTAGGTTATTACTGCACTCTAAGTAAAAATAACATAAAACACCAACATTTTACATATGTTTACAAAAAATATTACCAATATACTTCAATTTTCTCACTTTATTCAATACCTTCTGAATGAATAGTTTTACTTAATTATTGCTGACATTAGATTAAACTAAACAGCAACCATATGTGTTGTCACCTACACTCCGGACATGTGAAGTGTTTCTCGTGAAGGACCTGTGTAGTTAATTCCTTTTATATGATTGCATTAGTACAATGCACAAAAAAACAATAAAATGGCTTGGTCAAATTTTTGAACTGAGCCACTTTATTTGTTTTTAAGAGTTGACTGCAATCGTGGTCCGAGCTATTTTATTTGCCTGTATCTTTTGCAGCATAACCTTTAAACCAAGCGTTAATTCTCCAGTCTTGAAGAAAGTGTTCGTCTTCAAATAACCTACATACGTACTTGCGGTTTAAAAGGTCTATAATTTCACTTTCTCTCAATTTCTTTTGGAAGAGCTCATGATAACCTTCATCTAATATCCATAGCATATTAATTGATATGTGACGTACAACGCTGAGAGCGTCGATTGCATTTACAGTTTCATCAGTAGATATAGTGTGAACTGATATCAAAGTTTGTATCAAATCTGACAGAATCTGTTGTCTTAACATATTTAAATTATCAGTAGTTATGCGCTCTAAATAATATGGAATACCTTTTATTTGATCCGTTGATATCGGACTAGTCGCTCTAATATTGTGAAGCTGATCTTTTATAGTCTCCAGTTTGTTAATTGAACTTTCTAGTTTTCTTGTTAAATTAGGACTGTCCAATACTGTGTGAAGTGTATTATGCTCCTGCATATTTATTAGTATTTGCAAATCTTCATATAGTTTATCGACATACTCCTTTTTGAGTCTGTCACTTTTAGTACGACCATGTAAATCAAAAAGATATTCAAGATGTCCTCCATAAAAATAAACTTTGTTTTTCTTGCTAAATGTTAAATCTTTTAATGGTTCTGTTGGTTTTTTAACCACTGTTCGTCGCCTCCTGTAAAGTAAATCCATTCTTTTCTGGTCACTTATTGGTCACGCAATAATAATAAATACGGAAAGTTAAGGGATATTAAAGTACACAATAAATCTTTATAAACCGCATGTTAGAAAGATTTAGGACGTTATGGGTAAAAAGAGGAAGAGTAAGTAATTACGCTGGCAGCGTAGAGGTCAGGGGTTCGATCCCCCTATGCTCCATCTTTTATAAACCCTTGTATTCAAGGGTTTTTTCTTATTGCTTCTAATGACACGGTGGAGTTTGATTTATTTAAACCTCTCTATCATATGCTAGAAACCCCTTTTACCATTCCACCCATAAAATTGATTATCCCGACAGTAAATAGTCCAATAATATGATATTTTCTATAAATTTTCGACATAAACCAGCTTTTCTCATGAATATCCTAACAGGTAGTATGACTCATTTTTATACCTTAACAATTACTTAACACTGTATTCATATTTCCTCCTTATAGTAGAAGCGTTGTTAACAAATAATAAGGAGGAATAGTATGAAGCGGCAATCGGTTAAAAAGATGTTTAGTAGTTTGTTAGTTTTAGCATTAATTCTTTCAACGTTTTTACCAGTGTTTTCAAAAAGTGTTAAAGCAGATATTGCTTTAGCAACAGATTTATTTATTTCGGAGTATATAGAAGGGAGTTCCTATAACAAAGCAATAGAAATTTATAATGGGACAGGCCAGACAGTTGATTTGTCACAGTATAAGGTTGAGCTTTATTCAAATGGTTCTGCTACTGTTAGTCAAAGCCTATCTTTAACAGGAACACTCGAAAATGGTGAAGTTTATGTTTTAGCTCATGGTAGCGCTAATAATGATATTTTGTCTAAAGCAGATATTCAAGATGCTGTTATAAATTTTAATGGTGATGATGCTTTTGCTCTGAAAAAGGCTGATCAATTAATAGATGTAATAGGAACAATTGGAGTTCGGGAAGATTTTTCTACTGATAAAACAATTATCAGAAATCCTAATATCCACTCTGGGACAACAACATACGCACCAGACCAATGGTCAACATACCCTAAAGACACATTCACATACTTAGGCTCTCACACAATGGACGGTACAGCACCTACAGATCCAGGTGATGGAGATACTTCTGATCCAGGACAACCTGAAACAGGAGTATTATCTATCGCTGCTGCAAAGCAAAAAACAAACCAAGCTGTAACAATTGAAGGAATAGTTACAGCTGATAACTCTGCTATTGGTGGCGGAAAATTATCTACCTTTATTCAAGATGAAACAGCAGGTATTAATATCTATGCATCAAATGCAGCTAGCTTTATTGAGCTTACAGAAGGTAAAAAAGTCCGTGTAACAGGGTCAATTACTCAATATAGAGGCTTAACGGAAATTGCACCAACCTCTATTGAATTAATTGAAGAAAGCAGTTCAGTTCCTGCAGCACAATCTATTACTCTAGCAGACTTACAAGACGCAACAATAGCAGAACCACTTGAAGGGCAGTTAGTAAAAGTAAGTGGTTATGTTCAATCGATCCCTTCATCTCCTGCTGGCGGTGGTTATAATATATCGCTAGTGGACGAAAACTATCATTCTACTACTCTTCGTGTAATGGAAGAGGTTGGAATTGAGAATATAGAAGAAGGTAAATGGTATGAAATCACGGCTATTTTAAGTCAGTATGATTCTTATCAGCTAATACCGAGAAAGCAAGGAGATTTCACATTATCAGCTACGCAACCTGAACCACCAACTGCAGCTGGCGAATATTCAGCAGTTGTAGAAAGTGTTGTAGATGGAGATACGATTCATATTACAAATCCTGTATTAGGTTCGACAAAAGTACGTTATGTGAATATGGATACACCTGAGACTTACCAAAAAGTTGTAACTGAGGCAGATCAAAATCAATTAGACTTCGGAAATGCTGCTAAAGCATACATGAACACGTTATTAAAAGCTGGTGATGAAATTGTATTAAAAATTGGTGACGAACCAACTGACGCATATGGTCGTCTTCTCGCTCAAGTTATTCGTAAAAGTGATAACATGAACACCAACTTAGAAATGGTGCGTAAAGGCTATGCTTCATCTTACTTTATTTGGCCGGTTGGTTCTGAAGAAGATTACAATGCTTTCCAAGCAGCTGTAAAAGCAGCAAAAGATGAAGGACTAGGAATCTGGAATCCCGAGAATCCATTAATGGAACTACCATTCGTGTTCCGTGCAAGAGAACAAGGAAAAGGCTTGTTACGCTATGTTGGAAATTCTGATAACAAAGAATACGTTTCTCCTGAGAACTGGGCAGACGTACCTGTAGAAAAAAGAATTTTCTTTGCTAGCCCAGAAGAAGCAGAAGCAAACGGTTATACAGCTAGTACTGATAGTGAACCGAACGAAAATGTTAAAGTTCAATTATTAGGTGTAAATGATTTACACGGAAAAATTGATGTAACTGGTACTGTTAATGGAGTGAATTACGGAAGAGCAGATTACCTTGCTGCCTATTTGCGCCAGCGTGAAGCAACAAATCCTAATACGTTAATCGTACACCCAGGTGATATGGTTGGAGGAAGTTCTCCAGTATCGGCTTTATTACAGGACGAGCCTACAGTTGAAATTATGGAATCTATTGGCTTTGATGTTGGAACTGTCGGAAATCATGAATTTGACGAGGGTGTAAGTGAGATGCTTCGCCTCACTAACGGCGGGCATCATCCGAATGGTACGGCAAACTATGATGGAATTGATTTCCCTATGGTTGCTGCTAACGTATCATATAAGGATACACACGAACTAGTTCTCCCTCCATACGCAATCGAAGAAGCTGAAGGAGTAAAGATTGGATTTATTGGTGTTGCAACAACCGATACACCAAATATGATTATTGCAAACGGAAACGAAAATATTGAATTTACAGATGAAGTTGAAGCAATTAATAAATATGTTCCTGAACTACAAGAGCAAGGTGTTGAGGCGATAGTCATCCTTTCTCATGTTCCTGGAAATCAATCTGGCGATAGTGCAACAGGTGATATCGCAAACATAGCAAACAATGTAAATGATGCGGTCGATGTTATCTTCGCAGCTCATAACCATGTAAAGCTAAATGCAGTTGTTGATAACAAATTGATTGTCCAAGCATGGGAATATGGGAAAGCCTTTGTAGATGTTGATTTAGAAATTGATCCAACTACAGGAGATATTATAAAAAAATCAGCGGAAATTGTTGAGGTTATTCAAGATAACATTAAGCCCGATGCAGAAGTAAGTGCCATTCTAGAAAAATATCTTGATCAAGTAGGGCCAAAGCTAAATGAAGTTATTGGACAAGCTGGTACTGAATTAACAGGTGGCTATGCAGCAAAAGGTGAAATTGGTGATAATGCTCTTGGAAATTTAATTGCGGATGGTATGGCATATGCAATGGATAGTGATTTCGCTTTAATGAACGGCGGTGGTATACGTGATGACCTTAATTCAGGTGATATCACATGGAATGAGTTATTTAATATTCAACCTTTCGGAAACACACTAGTAAAACTTGAAATAACAGGAGATGATTTAAGACAAATTATCAATTCGCAATTTAGCAGTTATGGTCCAGATGTAAGTATCAGTGGGTTCCGCTATACATGGGACAGCTCATTAGGAAAATATGGACAAGTTGTTGATTTATTCTTACCTAGTGGTGAAAAAATTAATCCTAATGAAACTTACACTGTCACAGTAAACAACTATATGTACCCACACAGCAGTGACAAATATTTGTTAGCTAAGTTAGGTGAAAATCCAGTACAAGGTACAGAAGATCTCCAAGCAACAGTTAACTTTGTAAAAAGCTTTGATGACCAGCCTATTTCCTATGCTGCAGAAGGTCGTATTTCTGAAGTTGTTGCACCAACAGATACAACAGCTCCAGTAACAGAAATGCAAATACCAGAGGCAGACTTTACAAATGGTTCTTACTTAGAAGAGGTTACAATCGAATTATCTGCTACTGATGCGGAATCTGAGGTTGTATCAATTGAATATAACCTAAATGATACTGAGTGGGTTCCATATGTTGAAGCTGTTACTCTTCAAGCTGGTGAACATAAGCTTTCATACCGTTCAACAGACAATGCAGGAAACATTGAAGAAACCAAAGTAGCAGAAATACTAGTTCAAGCTGCAACAATTGATCATACGAAAAAGCTAGTTCAGGATTCTGATGCGAAGAAAGGTATCAAAGTTTCAATTCTAGCACAATTAGAAATAGCAGAACGTAACTTAGAAAGAAAAAGAGAAAACAAATTTAGTTTCTTGTCTTGGTTATTTGATTATCAAGCCTATGATGCTCTAAAACGTTTAAATGATCGAATTGAGAACTATCCAGATAAATTAATGAGCGAAGATGATCGAACTGATATTACAACAATGCTTACTTACATTGTTGAGCATAAGGTAGAATAAACGTTCCCACACAATATTTTATAGAAAAGCAGATCATAATGGTCTGCTTTTTTTGTATACAAGTTGTTTACATTGTAAAGAACCCTATTTTGTTATAAATATCAGGTAGGGTCATACCCTTGTAAACGTCATTTATAAAAGGAAAGTATATCAGAAAGTATTTTCAAACTATATCTGTAATGAAACAACCCGGAATAGATTTCCGAATCATTTCATATTAATTAAGGACAAATCCCCCTTAAGGAGTGTTTTTATGTCCGTAAATCATTCACACGATAAAGTCCCATATATTCAAAACCCTATTGATCAACCTGGCTATGTTCATCATCAACCAGCATCCCATTCGCCGATTTATCCGATAGCTGGTATTCCTCAACCAACTAATTATTCCACAAACTTAGACCCAGTTTTTGTTCAACACATTAGTAGACATCAAGGTCAAAAAGTTGCATTAGTAACTACAGCTGGACGTGTTGAAGGTGAAGTAGCCGGTGTGGCAGTTGATCATGTTCAAATTAATTTAGATGATCGCTCATTACATATACGCCTTTCACAGGTGATTTGGTTTGAAGGGCCTTTAGCTTCTTATAGAGAGAAAGATGAATAATTTTGAATAGAAATAAAAAAGTTCAACAGATTAAAAAGCATATCTGTTGAACTTTTCTTTCTCTCTCTTATATAACACGCTTACATTTGTATTTATATTTACTAATTCCTACTTATCCTTTAATACCATCCGCTACAGCATTTACATCTCTTGTCATACTTTTTATAATCCCAGTGCTTTTTGTGATCCTTTTTATCATGCTTATAACCATAATCACATTTTCGATCATGATGATGTTTCTTTTTGTCATACTTATGGTACTTTTTATCATCATAATCTTTCTTATCGTACTTCTTATAATCGTAATCTTTCTTATCATCTTTTTTAAAGTCTAATTCCACATCGTATTTTTTGTAACCCCAGCAGTAGCATTTACCATATTCCATGTTTTTCTTCTTACCCAAAAGAATCATCTCCCTTTTCGTATAGTAAAGAGAGAAAAACTGATGTTTTATCCTTCATGCTAGCATAGTTTTGTTTGTCTTTCTCTCTTTGCTATTAATCTATTCTCTTAAAGATCGAAAAGTTTGGATAAAGGACACGCATTTTACTAGTCTTATTTATTATTTTTCTAAATGTAATAGAAAAAACCCCTAAATTTAGGGGCTTATACATTAATAAAATTCAATTCACAGCTTTCTCTCTCTGATAAAATTCTTGCATCCATTTAACAAGGTCATCTTTTTTTAATGGGGGTGAATAATAATATCCTTGAATTCCCGGTTTCTCCGGCATACATGTTAAAAAGGTAATTTGTTCTTCCGTTTCAACACCTTCAATAACCACTTTCATATTTAAACTATGACATAAAACAATAATCGCTTTTATAATCGCAGAATCCTTCTCAGATTCTGGTACTCCATCTACAAACGATTTGTCAATTTTCACTGTTGTAATGGGTAGTCTTTTTAAATAAGACAATGAAGATAAACCTGTCCCAAAGTCATCAAGGGCAATATTAAAACCGAACTTCCGAAATTCTCCTATCGAAATGATCGCATTTTCAATATTATTGATCACACTCGTTTCTGTAATTTCTAACTCAAGTTGGTGACTGTCTATTCCATACTTAGCAACACTTTCTTTTAATACATCCATTAATCGTTGAGATGTAATATATTGTCCTGGAATATTAATTGAAACTTCCTTAATAGGATGGCCTTCTGAAATCCAATGAGACATTTGCTCGCAGACTTTTTCAATAATCCAATCTGTTACATCTATAATTTTCCCATTCTCTTCAAGTAATGGTATGAACAATCCAGGAGATATAAATCCATGAACAGGATGATTCCAACGTAACAATGCCTCAGCACCTAATCTTTCCTTATCTGATTCTACCTTTGGTTGATAAACAATATAAAGTTCATCCTGTTCCATTGCTTTTTCAATATCTTGGATGATACCTTTTTCAAAAGAATATTTATGAATGGAAGGATCATATTCAATTACCTGATGTTTATACTCTATTGAAGAGTGTTGCAATACTGCCATTGCATTTGCAAATAATTGTTTTGCTTCTTTTTCATCAGAACATGTTGAAAGCGAGCAAACTACCTCAACAACAAGCTGTTGATTTTCAATAACAACTGGATTCATTAAAGCAGAAGTTAATTTTTCCATACTTGCCTTAAAATCTTTATAGCTTTGCGTTAGGGTTAAAATTGCAAAGCGATTTCCTTCAATTCGATATAACTCCGCCATTTCAGGCTTTAATCCAATAATAGTCTCACTAACATCCCTGATAATTCGGTCTCCAAAGGAATACCCATAACCACTATTCCATTTTTCAAGTCCATGAAGATGGATAATAGCTAAACTCCCTTTTGAAATGGAGGTATTTAGTTTTTTTTCAAATTGTCGTCTATTTGGTAATATGGTTAATGCGTCAAAGTAATTTAGTCGATATTCAACATATCGATCTAATAGACTTGATAGTCCAGAAAAGGCAAGAGTGATTACAATTCCAGCAGTTATACAAACAATTAGGAGCGTAAAATCCATCTGGTGCATATGAGAAGAATGTATTGGCACATCTGTATAAAAGATTACTGCCGCCATACCAGTATAATGCATGCTTGCCACTGCTAATCCCATAATAATAGACGTTAGAATCTTAACTATCTGATTCCTAATTAATCTTTGCATCGTTGAAAAAATATAAAGTGCCACGTAAGATACTACGATAGCTACTACGATTGACGCAGTAAAAACCCATGGTCTGTAAATGTATTGAGCTTCCATTTTCATTGCAGACATCCCCACATAATGCATGGAGGAAATACCGAGCCCCATAATAATACCTGAAATGATATAAGACCATTGACTCTTTATTTTTTTCTTATTAGCAATGTAAAACGCAAGGTATGATGCAAAGCCAGCAGGAAAAATAGAAATAATTGTTGTGACAAGGTCATATTCCATTGAAACAGGAAGTCTTAGTGCACTCATTCCTATAAAATGCATAGACCAAATACCTAACCCCATAGCAATAGATGCCAAAGTAAGCCACACATTTCGGTTAAAAAAACTAGTTTGTTGTATTCTCTCATTCATCGAAAGTGCAGTATAAGCTGCTAGACATGCAATGACAATAGATAAAAGAACAATTAATGATGAATATTCCCCTTCAAGTAAATACACGTTGTCTGAGTTAGGTAAATAGAACATATTCATACCTCTTAATAAGATTTAGTAGTCTATTTGTTATATCGGCTAATTTTTCTTTTTTTCCACTCTTTTTTAGATAAAGATTAGGTCGGAACAGTGTAGCTATGGAATTTCTGTTCATAAGTGGATGAACGACATTCTGATCCCGGCCACTCTGTGTTTTGTCGTTCATACTCCCGATGAACGACATTTCGACTCCGCCACTCTATGTTTTGTCGTTCATACCCACGATGAACGACATTCTGATCCCCGCCACTCTGTGTTTTGTCGTTCATAC
>NZ_JBLUOI010000031.1:35516-55801 GCF_048059995.1 Metabacillus sp. YM-086
ACATTTCGATCCCCGCCACTCTGTGTTTTGTCGTTCATACCCACGATGAACGACATTCTGATCCCAGCCATACTGTGATTTGTCGTTCATACTCCCGATGAACGACATTTCGACTTCGCCACTCTATGTTTTGTCGTTCATACCCACGATGAACGACATTCTGATCCCCGCCACTCTGTGTTTTGTCGTTCATACTCCCGATGAACGACATTTCGACTCCGCCACTCTGTGTTTTGTCGTTCATACCCACGATGAACGACATTTCGATCCCCGCCACTCTGTGTTTTGTCGTTCATACCCACGATGAACGACATTCTGATCCCAGCCATACTGTGTTTTGTCGTTCATACTACCGATGAACGATATTTCGACTCCGCCACTCTGAGTTTTGTCGTTATATACATTAAGATCCATTTTTAAAATCATTAAAAAGAAGCATGCAGCAGCATGCCTCCTTAGAACCCTTTATAGAATTCTTCTCCCCATTTGCCCTAGCGCAAAATGTATCCCATGTTGTAATGATTGAAAGCAATCAAACTGTGAGAAATTCATTCCTGACTGAGAGATGATCAGACTTAATTCTGGATTAATTCCAACTAATATTGTTTTAGAACCAATTAACGACGAAGCAGAACCGATCTTTTCTATTAAGCTTGCTGTATGCTCACTAATATCTTTATCAAGACCAGTTAAATCTAAAATAAGGTAACTAGCTTTGTGTGAAGGTAGATTATTTAAAGTATTTGTAATCAGTTCTTCAGCGCGATCCACCTCATATTTTCCAATTAACGGAACGACCACAATTCCTTCAAGTACAGGAATAATTGGTGAAGAAAGCTGCTTGACGAGATCTTTTAGTTCTTTTGTCTTTTCTTCAACCAGTTTTTCTAGTTGCTGTATTTGTTCCGACTCTTTTTTCCGGGCTAATTGATGAATATTTTGTGTAATACTTATTTCTGATGGATAATAGTTAATAATACTGTATTCATGGCCTTCAAGCTGTTGTTGAACAACTTCATACCAAATATTTGTTCCGAACAACCCAGAAAAGATACCTGCAAAATGTGCAGGAAGAAACTTACCTTCCTGCTGTTTATCCTGAGCGACATTAATTTTATATTCCCACGTATTTTTCAGATAAGCAGTTAATGTCTTGGTTTCGTAGCAAAGATTTTTGACCTCTATTTGCCCCCACCCTGCTGAAGCATACGTAGATGTGATGGATTTTGCTGCCTCTTCTACACTTAAATCTTTCATTTTTTCAAAGTACTCACCAACGACCAACCCTTGCCTAAATCCAGAAGTTTCAAAAACTAAGCTAGATGCTTCCGCACCGGAAATTTCTTCGATTGTATCAAAAAAAGACTTCATAGCTGTAGATATCCAAAAAAGAACGGCTTCCTGACCTTCAAATTGAAAAGTCCCTTTTTGTACATCCCACTCAAACTGAAGTCCGTTTATATTTATGTTTTCATTTCCCACTATAAACCCACCTTTTGTAAAGCATAGCTATTATTCTATTAATTATAGATACTCCTAAATAAGAAGTCCAACAAACTAAAAAATTCTTCAAGTATAAGAAGTCCTTTTACCTTTTGTCTTATCTATATTGGAGCTTACTACTTCATTATGTAAAAAACTCTATTTAAATCGTAAAAAAAGGAGCTTCTTTTATAGAGGCTCTCTTATGTTCTCAACCTTCGCGGTCATATAAAGATGGTTTTCTTTCAGGTATTGCTTTCTGTAAAACCTTCATTCCAATCAGACTAACTTTAATCCAAATCCAACTGTACAATAATGAAAATAAGAATATGCTGCCTAGCATTCCAAATCCTAATGAGTTTGCCGATGGACCCAAGATGGGAAATTGAAATAAAGTAATTAAGACAATAATTCCAAGTAACATTGTTGCACCAGCAAAAAGCATGACTTTAAATACATTTTTCACTTTTCTTAATCCGTATCCTATACTTATTCCTAGCAGACCCGTTGTAAATGCGAACACTAATACCTCACTCGGTTGAACAATCGCCAGTAAGAAAATTGTTGTTACATAGGCCAAGATCCCTATTTGGAATGAGATCGATGCGGCAATAATCATTGGCCATGTAGCTAACATACTCAACACATATCCAAATCCAATAAATATACCCGCAGATTGAAATATGACTGCCAAAGCTGCCATTATAGCTCCCATTGCTATTTTGCTAAGTTGTGAATAATGATCCATTGTTGGTACATCATTCATTTTATTGTGAAATAGTGCTCGTATTCCCCTACTTAGAAATGTTCTCATTTTTACACCCCCTATTAGTTAAATGCTGCTGAAAGCCTATTTAGACCAGTTTCGTTCCGTAATACCTGTCCTTTTTTAGCAGTGAAAGACTCCACGGGCAGGACCAACGGAAATCTTTCACTATTCTTTAATTAAACATTTTGTTTATAAAGGATAGAAATTGGTGCCATTTCCAACATGTATTCTTGTATTAAAAGTTGGTGCATTGTTTTTTCATGAACAACTTTAAAGGTAGCTTTTACAATTTCTTTTATTCCTAAAGACAAACCTAGTTGTTCAGCAACCGCAAAGGCACCCATTGCCTGTTGATTGAGAAGAAGTAGTTGGTGCATTCCTTGCCATGACCCTACTGCTCCCGCCATCAAATCTTGAAATGTGAGCAGTCCTTCCTCTAGCTTAGAAATCGTTGTTCCAAGTATGCGGTCCATCACAATATCTGGATTGCGATTAATTAATTGAAATAGTTGTTTTGCTATTTTCTGATGTTCCTTTGTAGCACCCTCTATCTTTTCAATGGCTTCCTTTATGTGAGGCTCTTGAATTTTTGGGATTGTTTTTTGTATCACAACTTCAAATGCCATTTGAGCAGTTAGTACATGTTCAAACCATTTTTCTACTTCGTTTAATTGCTGATTCCTTATTTCTTCATCTAGCTCAATTAATAATACGGGATTTTCTGTTTTCATCTTTTTTCCTTTCTTATTCTTCTTTTGTAATTTTCCATAACGCACCTGTATGACCATAGGCATGGATATATCCTTCTGTAACAGGAGAGTGACCAAAATCTAAAATATATAAACTCTTTCCGTCCGGATGAAATTTACAATCAACAGGTCTCTCTATTCCACCTGATTGATGTGCTGATGCTGCACCAAGTTGCTTATTTTTCATAAACACTTCTGATGTTCCCGTTTTAACATCAACCCTTACAACTTGAAAACCGTTGTTAAGGTCTTTCTCATGAGGTGAATTTAACGGTGCATATGTACCCCATTCGGTTACAAATAGTTCTCCGCGATACCCAAAATCGTCTGAACGGCTAAAATCCATCTTTGTCATTGCAGAATGGGGTTTCTCAAGATAAATAGGTGGGCCAGCCCATTCAGGCGGATTTTCAATTAATTGCTCTGCCGCTTTCCCCTTCGCAGGTTTACATTTTTCATCCCATACAGTAACTCCATCTGCTCTCATATCAGGGAATCCATACCAATCCGGTTTTTTTACAGATCCATGGGAAGTCATAGCATTGCGAATATGCCAAATTCGATCAGGATCACCTGCAATAGCTCTTTCTCCTTTTTCCTCTAAACAGTTATCAGATGCGTACAGCTCACCCTCTTCATTAAATGCTAAACCATAAGGATTCCTTAATCCCCATGCTAATAGTTCAGGCTCGCTTCCATCCGGCTTTGAACGCCAAAGTCCGGTTGAACACCAAAGTTCTCCCTTAATTTTTTCACCCTTTTTTGCAGGTGTTCCAAACGGTTTAAATGCTCCCGTTTCTGTTAAAAAAGGAAATGGCATGAGTGGGTTTCTAGACGTTACGTTATGACCAGTAAGAGTAATGTCATCCCCAGGTATATCATGAGCCTCTGGATGCTTTGCTAGGTCCACTGTAAAGCCAGCCGGCAAACATACGCCATTTTGTGAAACAGAGCCATTGGCAAAGTACATTAAACCGTCCTGAGGACTAAATACGGGTCCGCCTGGTTCGTGCCAACCACCACTAGGTATCTTTTCAATTAACACTTCTCTTTTCTTTGTTTTCACATCATAACGGACCACTCTTGCAAGGTATCCACCTTTACATGTTACATAGATATAACCTTCGTGATAGGTAACTCCTCTTGGTCCACCTAATGTTTCTACAGCAAATACATCTAGCTCTCCAGAGGGTGTTAAACTAAGAATTCTAGGTGGTAACGCTGGACGTGTTGGCCATGTACTTCCACCTTCTAAAATATAAAGTGTTCCATCATCTGCAAATCCCATCCCAGTCGGAAAAGATAAGCCCGCTGCCACGACCTCAACTTTATAACCCTCAGGCACCCAGACATCATCTGGATTCAACAACGGTCTGGCTGTTGTCGGCAGCTCGACAACCCTCTCCCGAATTTGCTTAGTATGTATCATTCATCTTAGCTCCTTTGACTTTATATGATAAGAAGTTATCATTTCTCTCTTTCAGTATGATCTTGGAAGAAAATAACTATTCCTCATTATTACGTGCCTATTTTTGCCCCTACGCAACTTTTTACTGTTAAGTCATTCACCTACACCCAATGTTTTGAATATGGTACATGTGATAGGAGGTTAATGATTACATGGAACTAATTGAAAAGAAATCATTGAATATAGATGATCTACAGCCTTGGAAGAAAGACGCGTTGGAAAAGTTTGAGGCAAAAATGGTGGATAAAGAAAAAAAGTTCCCGTGTATACCGGCAACTCAAGGTCATTCATTAAATCATTTACGATACGGCTTTGTAGGAGATCCTAGAGACGTTTCATCTTCTGAAGAACTCGCTAGCTTGCTATCAGCTTATACCAATCAATCAAAAAATTATGGTAAATATACATCTCTCATTATCTTTTATGAAACGCCAGCCGATTTATCCGAAACTAGTGTTGAACAATTTGAGCAAATATTTTGGAAGCAATTAAGTTGGGCAAGTGAGTTTGATTCCATTGAATGGCCGGAAACTATTCCTGTTGATCCACATGATTCTGCATGGGAATTTTGTTTTCATGGTGAAAAGTACTTTATGTATTGCGCTACTCCAGCCCATCAAAATCGCCAAAGTCGATATTTTCCGTATTTTATGCTTGCTATTACGCCAAGGTGGGTACTTGAGAAATTTAATTCTTCCCCTAAGCTGGCACAAAAAATAAAAAATAATATTAGAGAAAGAATGACAAATTACGATTCTATTTCAATCCACCCTGACTTAAACAGCTATGGTAAAGAAGATAATTTTGAATGGAAGCAGTATTATCTCCATGATGATGATTCAGCTTTATCCAAATGCCCCTTTCACCGAATACTTAAGAAGAGGGAAAAATAGCTGGATTCCTATGCTCCCATTCCTAAAAAATGGGGGCTAATTTTTTCTTTTAGAATGGATCTTTCTTTTCTTACCTACACTATAGGTGTTCTTACATTAAAGAAGAAGGTAGGCGAAGGAATGAACATCATTGAAAATCAACCAGCACTTCTTGTACTAGATGTACAAAAAGGATTTGATGATCCTTATTGGGGTAAACGAAACAACCTAGAAGCTGAAAACAATATTTTAACGCTGTTAACAGAGTGGAGAAAACGTAACTGGACAGTCATCTATTCGCAACACTTATCATTGGAGCCACAATCTCCTTTTCATTATAAAAATCCCGAGGGAACAGAGTTTAAAGACAGCACTAAGCCTTTATCAGGTGAAGTAATTATGCAAAAAAATGTTAACAGTGCCTTTATTGGTACACAGTTAGAAACCTATTTAAAGACAAATCAAATCAAAACGGTTGTGATCACCGGTTTATCTACACAACATTGCGTTTCAACAACAACACGTATGAGCGGAAACCTCGGATTTACAACCTTTCTTGTTTCAGATGCTACGGCAGCATATGAAGTTACCGATCATAATGGTACATATTATACTCCCGAAGATATTCATCAAACAGAACTGGCAACCTTACATAAGGAATTTGCGACTATTGTTAAAACGAGCGATGTATTAAATCAGCTAAAGTAAAAGGCAAAGTCAATTCTCTTAACGGGTTCTGGAAAAATGTATAAATAAGCGGAGTTTTTCCGGTTAGATTGAAGAATGGAACTCGGTTTGGGTGATATAAGCGGAATTTTTCCGGTTAAGCATAGGAAAATCCTCCATTTTCATCTTTTTCGATTAAATAGGCGGAATCTTTCCGTCTATTTAATCAATTTTTCGTGCTATTTCCTCATTAGGAGGAATATCTCCGCTTATTTTTTTGTAGCTTATTTCCTGTCGATTCATCAAGATTGGGAATTCGCTTAATCGGGTGCTAATCATGGTTTAAAAAATGCTTTTTAATCCTAGTGCGAATAACCATAAGAAAAAGCAACGTTAATTCGTAAAACTGAACCCGTTAGTATTCTCTCTGCCCTCTCAAATCATACTAAACCTTTATATATTTGCTCCTTTGTGCAATCACTCGCTCTTTTAAAGTTTCATAATTGATAAGAATCATCCCTATACAAATAGTGACAGCCCCTACTCCTGTTAACCAAGAAAAAAACTCATCATAAAAAAGAACTCCTACAACAACCGCAATAAAAGGTGAAATATAAAGCCAGGTTGACGGGAAAACCGGATCTGTCTTAACTACCAGCCAATAAAATAAACTATGACCAACCATTGAGCCGATTACAATTAAATAAAAAAGAGAAAAAAGTGAGGCTGGTTGTATGATTGTTTGCACAGAAATTTCCTCTGTTAATAATCCCAAAATAAATAATAAAATTCCCCCATACATCATCTGAACCGCATTCAAAACAACTGGATGAATTCCTTCAAAGTTTTTCGACACACTCTTTGTATAGATTGTACCTGAAGCATAAAAAACCTCTCCAAGAATAATGGCAAAACAACCAATGATCCAATAGGAATTCACCTCAAGTGAAAAACTTGGCAATATAAGAAAAAAAACTCCTATTACACCGATCACACATCCAACAATCGATGTTCTTCTAACTTTGTGTCTTAAGATGATGCTTTGAATCACAATGATCAACATCGGACCGGTCGCTGATAAAACCGCCGCTATTCCGGAAGTTACATATTGTTCTGCCCAATATAATGTTGCAAATGTCCCAAATGTCAAACCTACCCCTGATAGAAAAAGTTCCTTTCTTACTAATAAACACATGATGTTCTTCTCTTTAACCAGCATAATCACAAACAATAGGAAGCCTGCAATAAAAAAGCGAATTCCCCCCGATAAAAAAGGTGGTAACCCTGAATCTACTCCTATTTTTATCGCTAAAAAAGTCGTCCCAAAAATCATACACATAAAAACATAATTAATAATGACCATTCTATACTCCTCCTTTATGTTGATCATACGATTAGCACTACAGAACAGATTGAACACAATAGAACAGTTAGAAAGGAAACATGATAAAATCATTACATAAAGAGGAAATGGAGTTGGCAAAAGCTGTGCAAAATGAACAATTATTATATAAACAGATCTATCACTATGTAGTGAATCAAATAGAGCGGAAAGAATGGAAAACGCACGACAAACTTCCCTCCGTCCGCAGCCTAGCCACTGAATTCAACGTTCACAGACTCACAGTATTAAAAGCCTATCAATTACTAAAAAATGAAGCGAAAATATATGTTAAGGATAAGTCAGGTTATTATGTGCAACCACAAATAAATAAAGACTATGAATATAGTGAAAATCCTATCATTGCTGCTTATACACAAAAAAATCACCTATCAGAAATTCATAGAGCACCTGTTACCTATAACTTTTCTCAAGCCTTAATCGACCCGAATCTTTTACCAAATCATTTTTTTTCAGACTATGTGAAAAAAGTGTTCGATCTGTATCCTAAAGTCCTTGCTACCTATTCAACTGTTCAAGGAGATGAAGAACTGCGGGAGGTTCTTGCTGAATACTTTGTAAAACAATTTAAAACACATCTCACGAAAGATCACCTATTGATTACTTCTGGATCACAACAGGCCATTCATTTGATCTCAGAAGCTTTTATTAAACCCGGAGATATTGTCCTTTTTGAGAGACCAAGTTATAGTGCTGCAATTGATATATTTCAAGCGCAAGGAGCACGAATTCTGACTGTTGATATATCCGAAAATGGATATGACTTAGAAAAGCTAGAAAGCATGCTAAAGCAATACAAGCCACGACTATTTTACACAAATCCAACCTTTCACAATCCAACTGGCTATACCATTTCAGTAGAACAAAGAAAAAGAGTAGTAGAATTAGCAGAACAGTATCGTTGTTTAATTATAGAAGATGATGCTTATCATGATATTTACTATAAACAGCCCCCACCTCTACCGATTTATACGTACGATACAGCTGGGACCGTCATTTATGTTCGAAGCTTTTGCAAATATATCTCGCCAGGATTAAGGGTTGCTGTGATTGTTTGTCAGCCTTCTATTATGCCGATGTTACTCACGTCAAAATCGTTAATTGATAATGGATCACCTCTTCTTAATCAGAAGATTTTTCTCCATTATTTTTCGTCCTTACGATTACATCAACATTTAGAAAAGCTAAGAATCGCCTTACAGATTAGGAAGGAAATGATGGAAGAGGAATTAGCGAAAACAAACTGGAAATGGAGCAGTCCACAAGGCGGTTTAAGTTTATGGGTACAACTGCCCGATAATTTATCAATTGAATCATTGCTGTCAAAAAGCCTTCAACACTCTATCTCATTTGTACCAGGTGTAGTATGTGATCCATTAAAACAGGAATCTCGTCGGATACGTCTAAGCTTTTCATACGAAAATGAAAAAAAGTTAAAGGATGGAATGAAGCAGTTTGTAGAGGTTGCACAGAGGTTGGAGGAGGAGCACATACAAAAATAGAAACCACCTATTAGAAAAAAATAGGTGGTTTCTAGTAAGATTTTTTCACACTCTTTTCAGAGTCCTGATTTTAATCAGTTCTTGCATAAACCTCGGCAATTGAAAAGCTGCATAATGTATGTTTGCAGTATAATAGAATAACTCCATATCTTGAGGTATTTCAACTTCAACCTGTAACGGATCGTATTCCTTTGACCCTAATGTAAAGGACCACAGTCCGCTTGGATATGTTGGAATATTGGCCGTATACAAACGTGTTATTGGAAATATTTCAAAAACGTCTTGAAAAACCGTTTTGATTAAATCAGGCTTAAACCAAGGATTATCAGATTGGGCAACAAAGATTCCATCTTCTTTTAATGATTCGTAAATTCCTTGAAAAAACCCTAGCTCAAACAGCTTTGCAGAAGGACCGATTGGTTCAGTAGAATCCACTAATATAACATCATATTTAGCTTTATTTTCATGTATATGCAAAAATCCATCACCCACAATGACATCAACTAAAGGGTCTTCATATCCAATAGAGATAGAGGGAAGAAATTTCTTTGAATACTCAATGACTTTTTGATCAATTTCGACTTGAGTCACTTTTTCTACTAACGGATGCTTTAATACTTCACGAACAGTCCCCCATCTCCTCCACCAACCACTAAAACATGTCTAGGATTAGGATGAGTAAATAATGCAGGGTGAGTGATCATTTCATGGTACGTAAATTCATCTCTTTCTGTCGTCATGACTAAACCATCAAGCAACAGCATATTACCAAATTCTTCTGTTTTAACAACCTCATGCTTTTGGAAATTTGTTTGTTCAGAATGCAATGTTTCTTTTACTTTTACAGTTATTCCAAAATGGTCAGTTTGTTTTTCAGTAAACCAAAGTCCCATACTATTCTCCTTTTATTATATTAATCTACCAATAAATATAGTAAGTCTCTTGCAATTGTTGCAGCTGCTAGTCTTGTTGCTTCAGTAGGGTCATAGATTGGTGCTACCTCTACAAGGTCCGCTGCTACGATATTTAATCCTTTAAGTTGTTGCAAAACTGAACGCATCTCTTGCGTCGACGGCCCCCCAACCACCGGGGTTCCCGTTCCAGGAGCATACGAAGGGTCTAATGAATCGATATCAAATGTTAAATAGACTGGCGTATCACCAATAATTTCTTTAATTCTACTAGCAAGAGCTTCTGGACCCATCGCCAGAGCTTCATTTGCATAAATGATGTTGTATCCACACTCATTCATATTTGTTCGAATATAAACTTGAGCCGATTTACCTGGATCAATACATCCTTCTTCTTGTAAATCATAGGCAAAGGAGCCATGGAAAATCTCGCCCGTGCTTACTCCAGGAAATGTATCTTCATGGCTATCAAAATGTAATAAAGCCAATTTTCCGTACTTTTCACTTGCAGCTCTAATTAATCCATATGGAATTGTGTGATCTCCACCAAGAGTGAGAAGTTTTGCACCTGAGTCTAAGATTTTTTTTGCATGTTCATAAGAATCTTCAATCATGAAATGTGTTGTATCATTTCCTATTGAATATCCAACATCACCATAATCAATGATGTTATATTTTTCTGTTACTTCATAATCCCATGGATAATGAAAGGTTCCAACAAACATTGATGTTTCCCTAATAGAACGGGGACCCAATCTTGTACCTGAGCGGTTAGACACACCACAATCAAATGGAACACCCATTACTGCAACATCCACCCCTTCTAAATCTGTTGTTTGTTTGCATCTACAAAAAGTTACCGCACCAGCATAAGCCAAAAAATCGTGTTTTTTACTCATTTCCTACACCTCTTTTATGATATAATTTCACATAAAACTAAATTAGTTTTTTAAGTTTACACACACTTGTGAATTGTATTTTCAACCTCCATGATAGCGTCATACACAATGTTGAGCAGTTTATCTACTTCATCATTGGAAATAATTAATGGGGGAGCAAATACTAATGAATCTTGTCCTGCATGCTCGATGTTCCTACAAATTAAACCTCTTTTAATAGCTTCCTTGCTTACTTTTATAGATAACTTTTCAGTTGTTTTCTCATTTTCAAACTCAATGGCGGCCATTAATCCAAGTCCTCTTACCTCACTAACACTATTTGTTGTTTGGACTAATTTCTTCAAACCAAGATATAGTTTCTCGCCCATATTGCTAACATTGGTTAAAATACCTTCTTTTTCTAGAATATCAATATTTTTTAAAGCAACAGCACATGCAACCGGATGACCACTATAAGTAAACCCATGAAAAAGAGCATCATTGGAATACATGATTAATTCTTGATGCATCCTCTCTGAAAGCATAACTCCTCCTAAAGGAAAATAACCACTTGTAACCCCTTTAGCAAAGCACATCATATCTGGGGTAACATTCCAATGCTCCATCGCAAACATCTTTCCTGTCCTTCCAAATCCAGTAATAACTTCATCTGCAATGAATAAGATATCAAATTCATCACATATCTTTCTAATTTCAATAAAATATTCAGGGGGAGGAACATGCACCCCGCCAGCGCCTTGAACAGGCTCAGCAATGAATGCAGCTATTGTTTCCGGACCTTGTGCTAATATGGCTTCACGAAGTGCATGATGTGAAAATGCTTCAACATGTAGAAAATCCGGTGCTTTAGAACCTATAAACCTTTGAAAATGTTCGATACCCGTGGCACTTGTAGAACCGATTGTGAGCCCGTGGTAAGCATTTTTTCTTGCAATGATCTTTGTTTTATCAGGTTTTCCTTTTACCTTCCAATAATGGCGAACCAGCTTGAAGGCCGTGTCTGTTGCTTCAGAACCACCTGAAGTAAAAAAGGTGGCTCTCAGATTACCTGGTGAAATTTCTGATAGTTTTTTTGCCAGCTGAATGGCTGGTTCATGACTGACCGTTCCAAACGCAGTGCTGTATCCAAGCTTACTCATTTGTTCCATCGCAACAGTGGCTAATTCAGTTCTTCCATGCCCAACATTCACATTCCATAGAGAAGATAAGCCATCTATCACTTTCTTCCCTTCAATATCTTCTAAATACACTCCTTCCCCTTTAGTGAAAATAAACTCCGGCCCTTTTTCCTGCTGAGACTTAATTGATGATGATGGATGGAGGAAATACTTCTTATCATGTTCTATTAACTCATCAATATGATTTTGTTGTTTTACCTCTAGCATTTTTCATCCTCCCATAAATAGTTAATTTAATACTGGAGCTCTTAAGCTTTTTTGATTTTCATCATATAGTAATTCAGTAATTTCCTGCTTTATTTCCCTGTATTCCGGTTCTAAGAAACTATCATGATATCTTGGACGTTCGAGTGGAATTTCAATTCTCTTTTTCACCTTTCCCGGATGAGAGGACATAACATAGACAACATCTCCTAAAATAATGGCTTCATCGATATCATGTGTAACAAATAAAACTGTTTTATGATTTTTTTCCCATAAATCAATTAATAGACTTTGCATAAGTGTCCTTGTTTGGGCATCTAAAGCCCCAAATGGTTCATCCATTAAAAGGATTTCTGGATCATTGGCTAACATTCTTGCTATTGCAACCCTTTGTTGCATTCCTCCGGATAACGAAGATGGATATAGATGTTCAAATCCCCTTAGCTTTATTTGATCAATGAGCATTTCTGAGACTTTCTCTCTTTCAGCTTGTGGGACATTTTGAATTTTAAGACCAAACTCAATATTTTGCCGAACTGTTAACCACGGATAAAGAGTGTAACTTTGAAACATCATCCCTCTGCTTTTATCAGGTTTTGGGTTTGTTTTTTCATTAACCTTTACAAATCCTGTTGATGGTTTCTCTAGTCCTCCCACTATTTTTAATAAGGTTGATTTTCCGCAACCAGATGCACCTACAATACAAGTAAATTGACCATCTTGAATATCCATGTTTACTTCTTCAAGTGCTGTTACTGGTTTAGGCTCTGCTGGAAACTGTTTACTAAGAGATCTAATCGTTATCATGCCTTCACACCCTTTATTTAAGTTTCTTACCTTTTTACATAAGGAAATAGTTTACGATAAAGTTTTGCGAATAGAAAATCACTAAAAAAGCCCAACAGCCCAATAATAATAACTCCACCAATTATTTGCCCTGTATTTAAGTAGCGTTGAGCCGTCATGATCACATGACCAATTCCTGTTTCTGCTGCAACTAACTCAGCAACGATTAAATAGGTCCAGGTCCAACCTAGTACAGAACGAAGATTATCCACTACTCCAGGCATACAAGCTGGAACTAATACACTTGTAAAGAGCTTCCTTCTATTTGCTCCTAATGTATAAGAAACATTTAATAAATCTTTCGAAACATTTGAAGACACATCCATTATTAAGAAAACTAAAGGGAAAAATGTACCAAAGAAGATGACCGCAATTTTTTCAGTTTCTCCGATGCCCATCCAAAGAATAAACAATGGAATGAGAGCAGTAACCGGGAGATACCTAGCTATTCCAATGATAGGTTCAAAAAAACTTCTCGGTCCACTGTAAGACCCCATTAAAATTCCAAGTGGGACAGCTAAAACAGCAGCTAATACATATCCAACAAGAATCCTAAAGAAACTAGTACCTATATCCACAATAAATTGTTGCTCTGCAAATAGTTCCCAGACTGTGGCTAGCACTGCAGTTGGAGTTGGTAAGAAAACAGTTGGGAGAATTCCAGAATATGTTAGTGCTGACCAAAAAATGAGAAGCAACACAAATGGTAAGGTAGCCAAAATCTTTGATTCCGTTTTTGAAATTGATTCTTTTGGTGTAAAGTACCGAGAAAGAATCTCCTTAAACCTACCTTCCTTTTCCATTTCATGTTCTGAAATTGGTATGGTTTTTAATTCATTCGTATGTGAGGTGCTTTTCTCCATTGAACATACCTCCCTGAAAGATTAATTTTCTGAAATAAACGAAGGATCTATCGCCCCTTTTACTTTTTCGGGGTCAGCTTCTTCTTTCATAACACCCTTCTCAAACCATAAGCCTGCCGCTGTTTCTGCTAATTCAAGCGCACTTCCTGGATCTGATGTTGTACCAAAGAATTCTTTTGAATCATCAATTGTCATGATATGCAAGCCCTCAAGCTGAGCCTTTGCATCATCTGCTGATCCATTAATTCTCTTTCCAAGTACTTTATAAGCTTCTTCCGGATTTTCGTTTAAATAAGTAACAGCCCGATCGTAAGCTTTTGCGAAAGCCTTCACTGCTTCCGGATTGTCTTCGATAAACTTTTCACCAAAAGCAAATACATCAACGATTAGATCAGGATAATCAGCAGAACTAACAAGAACCTTTCCAAAATCTGATGCCTCCGCATTACTTAACCATGGCTCCCATGTAACAGCAGCATCAACTTTCCCAGAAGAAAAGGCTGCACCAGCTTCAGAAGATGTCATTTCTTTCACCTTCACATCATCTAACGATAATCCATGATCTGATAGAACATTAGCAAGAAACCATTCACTAACAGATCCAACTTCTACTGCAACTTCTTTCCCTTTTAAATCACTAACGTCTTCTATCTCCTTCTTTGCAATAATTCCATCTGCTCCTTGTGATTGATCAAGACCAAAGACTGCTTTTAGAGCTAATCCTTCTGTTAAGCTTCTTGGAAGGCTATCAATTGTCGTTGCCATTGCGTCAATTTTATTTGATGCAAGTGAGCTTTTAATTTGAGCAGTATCTTCTATGGTTGAATAATCAACTTCCAAACCTTCTTCCTCAAAATATCCTAAGTCTTGTGCAAGCCATAGTCCGGAATAACCGATCCATGTCACTGTTCCTATTCGGATCTTCGTTGTCTCCTTCTCTGACTCAGAAGCGGATGATGTGCTTTCAGAATTACCGCAGGCTGTAAGGACTAATAAAGAGATTAACAAAAAGATAGATAACACTCGTTTCTTTAAGTGATTCATATTTACTCCATCCTCTCTTCCATTCATTTCAACGATTCTTCATGTACAGTCACTAGTTCGTTTGCTCTTTTCTTATATGCAAGTAATGATAAAAATTCAAAGGCAATATGCGCGGCATTTAAAGCAGTAACCCCTGTCGGATCACGATCAGGTAACACCTCAACTAAATCAAAGCCAATAAAATTCGAACCAGCCACACCCCTTAAAAGTTCCAATGCTTGTGCAATTGTAAACCCTCCAACCTCAGGTGTACCGGTTCCAGGTGCATATGCAGGATCTAAGAAATCAATATCAAATGTTAAGAAAGTTGGACTGTTTCCAATACGCTGGCGTGCTCTTTTTATCACTTCCTTCGTACCAATTTCGTGTAGCTCTAGCCCAGTTATTACTTCGTAGCCTAGACCTTTTTGTTCTTCTAGATCTTGCTTAGAATACAATCTCATCCCAATTTGTATCGATTTTGACGTATCTACAATTCCTTCTTCAACCGCTCTTCTAAACATGGTTGCATGTGTATATTTTTTTCCTCCATAAGATGTGTCCCATGTATCACTATGTGCATCAAAATGAAGTAAACTAACAGGACCAAATACTTCTGCAGCTGCACGTAAATGTGGGAGTGAAATTCCATGATCACCACCTAAAATGATTGGAACAATTCCTCTCTGAAAATATGGAACAAGTTGTTTTTGAATCATGTCATAAGTTTCTTCTGTATATCCTGGTACCGTCTGCATATCCCCACTATCTACACCAGAAAGATAATCAAACACATCAATATCCAACCCCGGATTATACGTATGTAATCGAGTTGATCGGGAACGAATGGCCTCAGGACCAAATCTCGTTCCAGTGGCAAACGTGACCCCTGTATCAAAGGGATGACCTAAAATAGCAAAATCAATGTTCTCCTTTGTTTTGGAATGTGGTAAGTGCATGAAAGTTCTAATCCCCGAAAAAATTGGCATCTCTCTACTAGTTTCTGGTCTGTACATAATAAAACTCCTTTCGTTTTTTCAGTTTTCTTAAAACTTAAACCTCAATAATTGAGGTTACTTCGCTATCTTCTAGGAGAATATTTTCTTTTCTAATTTTTAACTTAGTCCCATTAAATCACAGGTATCATGCACTGACTATAAGCTTGGAAGATTCTATGACGTATTTTTTGAATAATCTGAAAATATAAGTTAGATTCCTGAATTTTCATTGACTTTCACCTTACCTTTTTTTACGATGGAAACTATATAAACATTTTTTGTTTATATAGTTTTTGCTTCCACTACACTGAAAATTGAAAAGGGTGGATAAAATGAAAGAAAGAATTATGGTGGCATTTATAGAAGAAGTTCAAAGAAAAGGAATAAAATTCACAATGGATGAGTTAGCAGAAAATTTAGGTGTTAGTAAAAGAACAATTTATGAGCATTATTCATCTAAGAAAGATATTTTAGATGAAATTATCATTAAATCCTTTCATGATATAGAAGAAAAGGAGAAAATTATTCTTGATAAACAAGACATTTCCACTATACAGAAAATAAAAGAAGTACTAATTATTGTCCCTACTTTTTTTGATCTATATGATCAGCAAATCCTTGATCAAATGAAAAAATATTATCCGGAACAATGGGAAAAAGTCATGTTCGGTTTAAATAACACGTGGAATAACTTAAGATCCCTTTTAGAAAAGGGTGTAGAAGAAGGAGTTATTAAAGAATTTAATTTTAATATTGTCATGAAGTTAATCTCTAATGGTACACATTGGTTCTTTGATCAAAACTATTTAATTAAGCATAATATTAACCTAACAGAAGCATTTACAACGGTAGGAGAAATATTGTTATTTGGATTGGTAAAAGAAGCCGATTAACCCCATAAACATCTTATAAAAAAATCCACCAGCTTTCAAAACTGGTGGATTTCTCATTATACCATTACCTTACACATATCATTTGTAAACTCAACAGGATCTTGAATTGGTAAGCCTTCAATTAACAATGCTTGGTTGTAAAGAAGGTTTGTATAGAGTGTTACTTTTTCTTTGTCACTATCAAATGCATTTTTTAGAGATTGAAACACTTCGTGGTTGCTGTTGATTTCTAAGATTTTTTCTGCCTTTACATTTTGATTATCAGGCATAGCACTTAGAATTTTTTCCATTTCAATTGTTACTTCACCTTCTGTTGTTAAACAAACAGGATGAGATTTTAGACGCTTAGATAATCTAACATCCTTCACTTTATTTGATAGAATATTTTTCATGAACTCAAAGAGCTCTTTATTTTCAGTTTGCTCGGATTCTGTTTGCTTTTGATCTTCTTCTGACTCAATTCCTAAGTCACCGCTAGAAACCGATTTGAATTCTTTTTCGTTATAGTTCATGAGCATTTTGATCGCAAACTCATCAATATCTTCTGTAAAGAAAAGAATTTCATAGCCTTTTTCAGAAACTAATTCTGTTTGTGGTAATTTTTCAATTCTCTCGATCGACTCACCAGAAGCATAGTAAATATACTTTTGATCTTCAGCCATTCTTGAAACATACTCATCAAGTGAAACAAGCTTTTTCTCTTTTGAAGAATAAAACATTAATAAGTCCTGTAACACTTCTTTGTTGCTTCCAAAGTCACTGTACACTCCATATTTTAGCTGTCTACCAAAGGATTTGTAAAACTTCTCATAATTTTCACGATCATTTTTCATGAGACTTTTCAATTCATTTTTAATCTTTTTGCTAATGTTTTTTGAAATGAACTTTAACTGACGATCTTGCTGTAAAATTTCCCTTGAAATATTAAGTGATAAATCCTCAGAATCAACCATTCCTTTAACAAAGCTAAAATAATCTGGAAGGAGTTCCGGACATTTATTCATGATTAGTACGCCGTTTGAATATAGCTCTAAGCCCTTTTCATATTCCTTTGAATAGTAATCAAATGGCATGTTTTCAGGGATATAAAGAATTGCATTGTATCTTACTGTACCGTCAACATTAATATGGATATGCTTAATCGGCTTATCAAATCCGTAATGCTTTTCATTGTAAAAGGCTACATAGTCATCATCTGTTAATTCATTTTTGTTTTTTCTCCAGATTGGTACCATGCTGTTAATAATTTGTTCTTCTTCGTATTCTTCTAACTCATTATCGCTGCCTTCTTTAGCTCGTTGGCCTTTAACATCCATTTTGATTGGATAGCGAATAAAATCAGAGTATTTTTTAATGATTGATTTTAATTTATATTCTTCTAAAAACTCATCATAGTTTTCTTCTTCTTCATTTTCTTTTATCTTTAAAATAATTTCTGTACCAACTGTTTCTTTTTCATATGGTTCAATAGAGTAGCCTTCAGCACCTTGTGATTCCCATTTGTAAGCTTCATCACTTCCAAGCGCTTTACTGATAACAGTAACAACATCAGCTACCATAAATGCAGCGTAAAACCCAACTCCAAACTGACCAATAATATCATGGCCATCCTTTGATTCATTTTCCTTTTTGAATGCTAAGGAACCACTTTTGGCAATAACACCAAGGTTGTTTTCAAGCTCTTCCTTTGTCATGCCAATTCCTGTATCTAAAATAGTAAGTGTTCTATTCTCTTTATTTGGTGTAAGTTTGATAAAATAACTGTCCTTTTCAAAGCTTAATGAATCATCTGTTAGTGCTTTGTAGTAGATTTTATCAATCGCATCACTAGCATTTGAAATTAACTCTCTTAAAAACACCTCTCGTTGTGAGTAAATAGAGTTAATCATCATTTCCAACAATCTTTTGGATTCTGCTTTAAATTGCTTTTTTTCCAATTTACAACCTCTCCTCTTCAAAAATTTATCCTACTTTATTATGTAGTAAAATAGAAAATGATTAGGTGTTCTATGGACACTCCTTCTTTTAGTTTAGCACTCTATGCTCTAGAGTGCTAAACTATTATTTAAATATCATATTTCTCTTATCAATGTCAACTGGTGGCAAATAAAAAAGTGCAATGAAAGCTAAGAATTAGCAGTCATTGCACTTCAACTTTTTATACTAAAGCAGCTAATCTTTCTGTTACCTGCTCTTCTGTTAATCCATTTTCCGAAACATAGCGATTACGTTCATGTACTCGGCACTCATGACTACATGCGCGCAAGTATTTATGCTCATTTTCCTCAGAGCAAAGAATTTTTTTATTACATTCAGGATTACCACAGTTAACAAAGCGTTCACAAGGTTCACCAGTAAAATGATCTTTTCCAATAACAGTTGGTTCTACTTGGTTAACAGGTACGATTAGACGCTCATCAAATACATAACACTGACCGTCCCAATCCTTCCCTTGTACTTCAGGATCTTTACCATAAGTAACAATCCCGCCGTGAAGCTGTGCTACATCCTCAAATCCCTCTTGACGAAGCCAACCTGAGAATTTTTCACAACGAATACCACCTGTGCAATACGTTAAGATCTTTTTCCCTTCAAACTTTTCTTTGTTTTGACGAATCCAATCTGGTAACTCTTTAAACGTATTAATATCAGGTAAAATAGCATTTTTGAAATGACCAACAGCATACTCATAGTCATTTCTAGCATCAATAATAACTGTATCTTCTTGTTTCATTGCTTCCATAAATTCTTTAGGGCTGTAATATTTACCTGTTAGCTCTAACGGGTTAACATCCTCTTCTAAACGAAGCGTCACAAGCTCTGGACGATGACGAACCTTCATTTTTTTGAAGGCATGCTCATCTTCTTCATCTATTTTATAAACCATTTCAGCAAAGCGTGGATCTTCTTTCATGTGAACCATGTATTGATCCGTTTGCTCAACAGTTCCTGAAACCGTTCCATTAATTCCTTCAGAAGCTATTAAAATTCTACCTTTTAGCCCAAGGTTTTTACAAAACTCTAAATGCTCTTGAGCATACTCTTCAGGGTTATCAATATGAACATAGTGATAGTATAGTAAAACGCGATATTCTTTTGACATATATTTTTCACCTTCTATATTATATTTGCAAGATATACATACAGAGATGGTTACTTGCTTTTACATTTTACTTGTTTATAAAATGTAACATCTTATTTAAACAAATTTTCTATGAAAATGCAAATTGATAGTTTACAAAGGTGAGAAATACCAATTTTATTTGTGTTCTCTCCGATTTTTATTCATTCCCGCGATGAACGACACTTCTCTTGTTTTTCTCAGTCGTTTTGTCGTTCATTCCCGTGATGAACGACACTTCTCTTGCTTTTCTCCATGGTTTTGTCGTTCATTCCCGCGATGAACGACACTTCTCTTGCTTTTCTCGATCGTTTTGTCGTTCATTCCCGCGATGAACGACACTTCCCTTGTTTTTCTCGATCGTTTTGTCGTTCATTCCCGCGATGAACGACACTTCCCTTGCTTTTCTCCATCGTTTTGTCGTTCATTCCCGCGATGA
>NZ_JBLUOI010000032.1:0-55674 GCF_048059995.1 Metabacillus sp. YM-086
GCTTCATTTAACTCATCAATATAAGCTCTAAGACTTCCTTCCTGTTCACTCAGCTCCAAAACCTTATCAGCATGTGCTGAATCGCTGCTCTTTATTAAAGCTTCTTTTTGTAATAAAAGTTTCTGGTAATCATCCTCCACATTTGATAGAGGTTGTAGCTTATTCCTTATTTCATTGATTGATTCATCAATATCCGATTTAGTTTTTAATACCTCACCTAGCCTATGTTTTGTAGCTAGTAGCTCCTTGTTTTCCTTTGAAAGTTTCTCATCCTTTGTACCAGATAATGTTGCAAATAAGTTTGTTAAACTCATTCGTTCTAGCTTATTAACATCTTCTTGATCAGATTTTAATTGATCGTTTAATTGAGAGATTTTCCCTTCAACTGCTTCTAATTCTTTTTGAAAATCCTCAATCTGGACTTTATATTTTTGTTTTTTCCTAAGGTCACCATTAATCTTGATTAGTTGCTCATTTATATCTGAGAACATGTTCATTCCCCCAGTTTTCTCTGTTTCTATTTCATACGTAGAAAATGGAAAAAAAGTTTCAATAGAATATAGACTAGTATCAATTGTTACTTTCAAATGAGAAAAGGTGATTATACTTTATTCTAATAATGGAAATAATGCTTAATGGCTAGCTACAGCATATCTTTACAACTAGTTAAAATATAGGTGAATTAAAATACTATTAATTTATAAATACACTTTTAAATAAATTATCAATCTGTTACCCTTGACGTATAATGAATTTTATTTGATAATTTATTTAAAATTAGAGAGATTATAGATAGTATATTTAAGTTATCTATTATCTCAACTACATAGGAGGAAAATAATATGTCATTAATTGGTACTGAAGTAAAACCTTTCGCAGCAAAAGCATTCAAAGATGGTGAATTCATCGATGTAACAAACGAAGATTTAAAAGGTCAATGGAGCATCTTCTGCTTCTACCCAGCAGATTTCACATTCGTATGCCCAACTGAGCTTGAAGATCTACAAAACGAATATGATAACTTAAAAGCACTTGGTGTTGAAGTATACTCTGTATCTACTGATACTCACTTCACTCACAAAGGCTGGCATGACAGTTCAGAAAAAATCGGTAAAATCAAATATGCGATGATCGGTGATCCATCTCAAGTAATCTCTCGTGGATTCGAAGTATTAAACGAAGAAGAAGGTCTTGCTGATCGTGGTACTTTTATCATTGATCCAGACGGCGTAATCCAAACTGTTGAAATCAATGCAGGTGGAATTGGTCGTGACGCAAGCACGTTAATCAACAAAGTAAAAGCTGCACAATATGTTCGTAACAACCCAGGCGAAGTTTGCCCAGCGAAATGGCAAGAAGGTTCTGAAACACTTAAGCCAAGCCTTGACCTTGTTGGAAAGCTGTAAGGAGTGCAATAAATGGTACTTGATGCAGAGATTAAAGCACAGTTAGAGCAATATCTTCAACTACTAGAAAGTGATATTGTGCTAAAAGTTAGTGCTGGTGATGATAATGTTTCAGGTGACATGATGGAGCTAGTGAATGAGCTAGCTTCCATGTCATCTAAAATTACTGTTGAAAAAGCTGATTTACCAAGAACGCCAAGCTTTAGTGTGAATCGTGTTGGTGAAGATACTGGTGTTACTTTCGCTGGTATTCCTTTAGGACATGAATTCACTTCTTTAGTGTTGGCTCTTTTACAGGTTAGTGGAAGAGCGCCTAAGGTTGACCAAAGCGTGATTGACCAAATTAAAGGCATTACTGGTGAACATCACTTTGAAACATACGTAAGCTTAAGCTGTCACAACTGTCCTGATGTTGTACAAGCTCTAAATATCATGAGTGTTTTAAATCCTAATATCACTCACACAATGATTGATGGTGCAGTTTACAAGGAAGAAGTTGAACGTAAAAACGTTATGGCTGTTCCTGCCGTTTACCTAAACGCAGAATTCTTAAGCGGCGGTCGTATGACGATTGAGGAGATTCTTGCTAAGATCGGTACAGGCCCTGATGCTTCCGAGTTTGAAAACAAAGAACCTTATGATGTTTTAGTTGTTGGAGGCGGCCCTGCTGGTTCAAGTGCGGCAATCTACGCAGCTCGTAAAGGTATTCGTACAGGTATCGTTGCGGAGCGCTTTGGCGGCCAGGTTCTTGATACAATGAGCATTGAGAACTTTATTAGTGTAAAAAGCACTGAAGGTCCTAAGCTAGCGGCAAGTCTTGAAGAGCATGTTAAAGAGTATGGTGTTGATATCATGAATCTTCAACGCGCTAAAAGCATTGAAAAGAAAGATCTTTTCGAGCTTGAGCTTGAAAATGGCGCTATTCTAAAAAGTAAAAGTGTGATTGTATCAACAGGTGCACGCTGGCGTAATGTAGGCGTACCTGGTGAGCAAGAATTTAAAAACAAAGGTGTAGCTTATTGCCCTCACTGTGATGGTCCATTGTTTGAAGGAAAACATGTAGCTGTTATTGGCGGTGGTAATTCTGGTATCGAGGCAGCAATTGACTTAGCAGGTATTGTTAAGCATGTTACTGTACTAGAGTTTAATCCAGAACTAAAGGCTGACGAGGTGCTACAAAATCGCCTGAACAGTCTTCCAAACGTAACAGTACTGAAAAATGTTCAAACGAAGGAAATCACTGGTACAGATAGTGTTAATGGTATTACATATATTGAACGTGATACCAATGAAGAAAAACACGTTGAATTACAAGGTGTATTCGTTCAAATCGGTCTTGTTCCAAACACTGACTGGTTAGACGGAGTCGTTGAACGTAATCGCATGGGTGAGATCATCGTTAATAAGCATGGCGAAACAACCGTTCCTGGTTTGTTTGCTGCTGGAGATTGTACGGATAGTGCGTATAATCAGATCATTATCTCAATGGGATCTGGAGCTACTGCAGCTTTAGGTGCATTTGATTATTTGATTAGAAATTAATTCAAGTCGCTTTGCATATATTCATCATGCAAAGCGACTTTTTTTAACAAAAAACCCTCTAAGAGATCATAAGTATATAAAAAATTAATTTGTGTCGTGGAGGTATAGAAATTGATAGGCGGAGAAATTCCGGTTAAGGTATATCATTGGTACTTAAGAAGCCGATATAAGCGAATTTATTCCGGTAAAATTCTCTATATATGGCTAAATCTAAAGTTTTGGTTCATATAAACGGAAAAATTCCCCTTATTTCGTAGGGAATGTTAGTATTCCTCAATTTAAGCGTAATTTTTACGTTTATTTTTTTCAAATTTAGTAAAAAACACAACTATGTGTTCAAGATCATGTAAAAAATGCTTGGAGACACAATGTTCCAAGCATTTTCGCTAATCAAATGATCAGTTAATTTAAGTGCGAATAACCCGTGATTTCTAATTTATCCAAAACCGAACCCCGTTAAATTGTTAAAGAGGGGCTTTTTGTTTTTAGCGATAGAAAACTTTATCTACGTTATACTTCGCCTTAAGTTCATTAATAATATAGGTTTCATATATTTCTCTATGTACTGGGTCTTCGACCAAACAAACACTAATCTTCGTTACTTCTTCTCTATGTGATTTAATAGGAGAAACATTATCTTCGAAATGTTTTTTAATTCTTTGTCGTAACTTCCTAGCTTTACCTACGAATAATAATTCCTTATCATCGTTGTAAAACATAAAAATTCCACCTTTATCTCTGGTAATAAGGTGAAAATCAGTAAATCCATAAATATTACTTAACTCTGGATTTTCCTGTTTCGTAATTGTAACATCAGGTGATGGAATCGATATTTTGATCACTTACATGACCTCCTTTTCTATATCCTTAAATCCTACCATTATTTTAACACCATTGTTCATAATTTATTTCAAATCATGCTATTTTCTGTTAATCATTCTTAATCAAGCCCGGATCATTTTTAATATAAGCATCTCTTCGTTTAAAATAGCGCTTTTTTTGAACAATTTTTGCCAGTGTAATCATAATGACAGAAACAAACAGTGGTGCAAATGCATACCACCCTGAAAAAAATATGAGAAAAAGATGAAAGATAGAAAGTAAGAGTAATACCGAAACTAACATTAGAAACATCACATTAAAGGCTTGTAGTTCACGAATTCTCGTCCTTTCCTTTCTTTCCACTGTATTTTTTTTCAAATTCGCTAGATAGTCCATTTCAACAAGAGTAGTGGAGTAAGGTTCCACAAACCACTTTAAGATTTTATTCATTTGCTATCTCCCCTAAATCTGTTATAAGATATCTCCTTACTTCTATTGAAAATGGATTTATTAAAAATATAGAGATTACTTAGTTCAATTGTCAGACTTGAATAACAGTCATTATAGACTCCCCAACGAAAAGAGTCTATGGTTGATCATCATAGAATTATGATTGGGCAGTACAAGAAAAGATGTCTGTGAACGGAAATCAACAGCCTCTTTTCACCTCAAGCCAAATTAAAAAGACTGTAGACAAGCTCGTTTATTATTCGAGTTTATCTACAGTCTCCTTTTACTTTTCCGCTTCTATTCAGTTACTACCCCATCCGGATTTTGATAAAGTGATTGTACCTCATCCACTGTAATTGCCAATCCATCATAAACTCGAACTTCATCCATGAGCCCTTTAAAAGGAGTATCCCAATAGTTAACACCTAAACCAAATACTGCGTCTATTGAATTAAATACATTTGGGAAATTTCCTCCGGAGAATTTTGCTTCTCCATTGATATAAAGTACAGCATTTCCTTCATTAACAGTAAAAGCAAGGTGACTCCACTCGCCTACTGGAATGGTTGTATCTGTTGGGGCATCATACCATTGATCACCGTTGTGTGCCCAAACCATTGTATTACCCCAACTTGTTTTTGGAACAACACTAATCCAATTATTTGATGTTTCCGCTCCAAAGAAAGAAGTCGTAAACTCAGTAATTTGCTCAGGCTTTAACCACAAGGATACAGAATAAGTATCACCTGTAATTAACCCATCACCTAAGCGCAGGCCGGAGTTTCCATCAAATTTTGCAGCTTTACCCGCAACACCCTCTGCATAAGTAATTTGTCCGCCACGATTATCTAATCGATTTCCAGTAATAGATGCATCTCGGTTATTAACTGTTTGATCATTCAAATTATCATTAAAATTGTAATAACCGGATAAGCCACCTTCTTCTTCTGCAAGAACTGTAACAGAGATCGTTAAAGTATCTGTAGCATCACCAGATTCGATAGTCGCAGTTAAATCTACAATTGCATCTTCAGAATCAGAGCTTGGACGTGTTACGACTCCATCTGCAGAGATCACCTCAGGATTAGACGATTCCCAAGTGATTTTTGCTCCTCTTGTTGCTTCTGTTGCTAGTGATAAGTTGCTGATAACTGTTGTAGGCAAACTTGTGCTTAATTCTTGTTTGATCGCTTCAACTAATTCTTCATCTGTAGAAGCCTCGGAATAACTTCCCCAAATCACAACTCCTTCATCAGACATTGCACTAAATGTCATTACCCAGCTTTGTGAAGTAGGATCATATTGACGGATAAATACGCCATCATACGTACCTTCTCCATCGATCTTTAATTCTGCTCTGTACTTACCATATAGCTTCCATTTTCCTGTTACAGCACCAGTGATCTTGCCATTTTTGTTCAATTTAATCCAGCTTGACTCAGTTAATTCACTAGTGATTTCTTTTCCATGATTAATATATTTATAGTCACCAATTACATCTTGTCTAGTAACCTTTTCAATTGTTTCTCCAGCATAGCGATAAGGTGTTGGCACTGGCCATTTATCTTTATTTTTGAATGTTTGATGTACACGAACCTCATGCATTTCCCCTTGTTGCGGGAAGCGAGTATGAGTAACGATAAATTCTTTTCCTAACTCTTTATCGATTAAATAAGAGTTATGTCCTGGAGAAAGATAACCCGTACCGATTCCAGTACCTGCTTCACCAAGATCTCTTTTAAATAAAAAGTTTCCAATCATTTTATTTCCAATATCTTTATGATCATCATTTCCCGGGAAGTTTCCTACTCCCAGATCAAATGATTCAGAAAAAACAGCTTGATTTCCTTTGGCATCAACATATGGTCCATCTGGATTTTTTGATCTAAACTGTCTCATTTGATAACCGCCATCTGACGCTAAGCCGCCATATGTGATGTATAAGTAGTAATAGCCTGTTTCCTTATCATATACAGCATACGTTCCTTCAGCAGACCTTCCATAGCCAGAAGCTATTTTAGTACCAAAATATCGATCAATCATTCTTCCGTCTTTTGTTTTTCCATCCTTACCAGGATACTTTGGCAAGCCTGTTTTTTTATCTAATTCCAAAATAAATGTCCCACCAGACCAAGATCCGTAGGTCATGTATAACTTGCCATTTTCTCCTTCAAGGATATTGGCATCAATTGCATTCGTATAGAGCTTATTATTGTACGTACCAGTTTCTGTAAACCAATCTGGATTTACTTCGTCAATGGTACCATCTTTAATAAGATCAGAAAGATTTGTATTCTCCCAATGCTTATTTACATTACTGTTTTGATCATAAGCATCCACATTGGTAAAACCGGAATACATAATCGTATCAACATATTCAAATGGACCTTCAATATCTTTTGATACGGCTATTCCGATTGCTGATCGAATATAAGTGGAAGACACACTATAATACATCATGTAGGCACCCTTTGAACCATCTCCATTTACATAATGTTTATTCCAATAAATATCAGGCGCCCAGACTGCAAAGCCACCGCGGCTGTCTGAATCATTTTCACCTGCCCATTGAAATGACTCCTCAAGATTTGCTGACAAATCCCCATACACTGCATTATTAGGGGTTGTGTATCCATTCGTAAAATTATCCCAATTGATTAAATCCGTTGATTTTGCTGCATCAATATGTGAGCCATACACGTAGTAAGTACCCGTTTTCGGATCTTTAATGATAGACGGATCATGTACTGAAGCATTTCTAAATTCTAATGGTTCTGTATTGCTTTCTTTTTCATATCCGAGGGTACTACTTGGTATCACTAATAATAAAAATAGAAACACAGATAAAAATCTTTTAAGATTGCCTTTCACTTTTTCTCCTCCTTTGTTATCCATACAAAGCTTACCATTCATTTGTAAGTGTAAAATTTAGTATAGACATATACCGCATCACAAACCATGCGTACAAGTTATACCAATTAAGCTACCCATTTAACCTGACAACACCTCCAAGACTTACATATTTGTACTTACAACTCAGTATATAAAACGCTTACATATCTAACAATGATACTATTCTACTAATTCTACCTATTTTCTTTTCTAAGATTTTCAGGGAATATTTACTGTTACCTGACAAACGATACAAATTTTACTTAATTGTAATAATGTATGAAATCGTACAAAGTCCTTTACAAGAATCACAATAAGGTTATTGATTTGTAAAAGTAATTATAGAAAAATAATGAATCTAGATATTTAATAAGTGAATGAATTATAGGTCTAAAGTAACACCATGACTTCACTGGCTGTTTGGCTCTTACTAAAAATTAATCAAATTCTTGCCTATTCTTAATTGAGTAACGATAGTTTAAAATAAGCGTAGTTTTTCCGCTTAGACTGTAGAATGGAACTCGGTTTGGGGAATATAAACGGAGTTTCTCCGTTTATGCAAGGTAAAATGGTCTATTTTCATCTTTTTCGATTAAATAGGCGGAATCCTTCCGCCTATTTAACCTATTTTTCGTGTTATTCCCTCCAGTAAGAGGAATTTCTCCGCTTATTAGTAGCTTATTTCCTGGGGATTCTTGAAGATTTGAAGATTGCTTAATCGGTTGCTTATCTTGGTATAAAAACGCTTGTCTCCAAGCATTTTTTCTTGCTGTTTACTTGCTAAATTGTTTTTAACCCTAGTGCTAATGACTATACGAAAAGCAATGTTAATCCTTACTTTGTAATTCCAAACAGAACCCTTTATTATGATGCGGTTTTTACATCTATTACGTTACAATGGAAGATTTAATCGTATGGTTCCCTACTTCTCCATCCTGAAGCTGCTGCTTTGCTAGTTTTCGATATAAATCATGATGTTTAACTAGCTCATGATGTGTGCCAACTCCTGATATGATTCCACCGTCTAACACAACGATTTGATCTGCGTCTACTACCGTTGAGATTCGATGTGCAATAACAAGTGTTGTTCGCCCCTTCATTAAATGCTGAAGAGCTTTTTGGACAAGGAGCTCTGAGGCACTGTCCAAGTTAGAGGTTGCTTCATCTAATAAAAGAATCTTTGGATCACGTATTAAAGCTCGAGCAATTGCAATTCGTTGTCTTTGTCCACCAGATAACTTGATCCCCCGCTCCCCAACCTCGGTATCAAAGCCTCCTGGAAGACGGGAAATAAATTCTGAGGCATTGGCAAGCTCTGCTGCTGCCTTCATTTCTTCCTCAGAAACATCTCTTTCCATTCCGTATATAATATTCTCTCGAATCGTTCCCGACATCAATGGGCTTTCCTGAGATACATAGCTAAATTGACTACGCCATGACTTTAAATTAAACTCTTTTATATTTGTTTTTCCAAATAAGATTTCTCCTGAGTTTGGAAGATAAAATCTTTCGAGTAAGGCAAATAAGGTTGTTTTTCCACTTCCGCTTGGACCAACAAATGCTGTCGTTTTCCCAGTAGGAATCGATAGTGATATGTTGTTCAGGATAGAGTTGTCTTTTTTATATCCAAAGGTTACTTCTTTGAATTGAATATCTTGAGGAGAATTTATTACATGAAGATGTTCAGCACTTGGTTCCTTATTAGAGGCTAAAATCTGCTGAACTCGCTCAGCTCCTCCCATCGCCTTCTGAAAGGCTGTAAAAAAGCCTGCCATTTGACTAAAGGGGACGACAATTTGAAACATATAAATGATGATCGCAACAAGAGATCCGGCTGATAAAGCTCCAGATGCGACGCGAACACCGCCATAGCCAATTAATAGAACGAGAACAAGCATCATCGTAAAAGACATTAAAGGAGTAATAACCGCAAGAATTCGTGCTTCTTTTAAGCCATATTGAAATAAATGATCGATCCGTTTATTTCCCTTCGTTTGCTCCGTAGTTTCTGCCTGGAAAGCTTTAACTAGGCGAATGTCTGATAAAACTCTCCCTAAGTTTGCAGAAAACCCAGCCATCTCATCCTGAGTTAGCTTTGAAACTTTATACATTTTTTGCCCAAGTGGCATGATGATCGCAATAGAAACTGGAATAGCTATGAGCATGATTAATGTCATCTTCCAGTCTATTATAAGAAGAATAACAACAGATCCAATGATCGTAATTAAGCCAGTAATAAAGGTAATTAAATGCTGCGTAATTAACGTTTTAATAGTATTTGTATCCTGAGTAATCCTGCTCATCGTATCTCCGGATTCATGTTGATCAAAATAAGGAATTGGAGAATGAAGCACATGCTGCCAAAGTCTTTTTCTAATAGATGCGACAATTGACTCCCCTAAATACGTCATAAAATAATAGGAAAATCCTGATGAAACAGTTTGCACAACAAAAGCAACACCCAACAAAAGGATAACGGATAATTCTAAGGCTGATTGTGAGAGCTGATCCACCAGTGACTTTGTAAATAGAGGGACAATTAGTCCAGCCCCAGTCTCGAGTAAACTAAGAATAACAGCTACACATAATATTTTTACAGGTGGTTTTGACTCTTTAATTAAAAGCCAAAAAGTCCGAACATGATCTGCTTTAGGAAGGTTTCTTTGTTCCGTTTTCATTCCTTACATTCACACCTTTCTTTTTTAAATAAACATCTAAAGCCTTCGCCATCCATTCTTCCTCTTCAGCTGAAAATGGGGAATGAAACAGCCATGTATCATCTTCCACTTCTTTCTCTGAGATCTCTTGAACAAACCCAAGATCATCACCTGTTAAATCTTTCACAAGCAACATCATTTCACCAATCAGTTCTTGAACTTGATTCTCCTCTGGATTTAGACTAATTAGCTTTTTTAATTCCGTTGATATTTCTACCCACTTTTTTTCTAATTCCAACTGTTTGCTTTCAGGCACACTATATATTTCATTTACTAATTCTTCATCTATATAACCTTTTAGCCACTCTTTCTGCTCATGTTCCATTTGAATCGTATTGATCAGCGTAATAAAGATAGACGGCTCAATTTCTTTACGATCTTCTACTATGTGAAGCGCATGATCCAATGCCTTAATCACATTTTCAATTTGTTCCTTCTTTTGAATCATCTCTTTCCTTTGAAAAGAAAGAGTATCCTTCAAATCCCAAGTTTCTTTTTGGAAAAATTCTTTAATTTGCTCCAAAGAATAACCTAAAAATTTGAGAGTAAGAATTCTTTGTAAAGTAACAAAATCTTTATTTGTATAATAGCGTCTTCCCTTTTCTGTAACATATGAGGGCTTTAAAAGACCTAGTTCATCATAATAGTGTAACGTGCGAATTGTTGTTGCTGTTTTCTTTGAAAATTCACCTATGGAATATTTATCCTCCATGGAAATTACCTCCAATTACCTTTATGTATCAATCATATAACCTTACGTAACGTTAGAATCAAGATAAATCTAATCAATTCGTTAGTTTTTTTATGGATTATGAAAACCAACACTTAAAAAAGGTAATAAAAGGTGTTATTTTCCTTCAGCTCCTATCACTTAACTAAACTAAAATGATACTATTAGAATTAGTTAAAATCTTACAACAGATTCCCAAGAAAGCGGGGCATTGCTTTGGCAATTGTAAATCCTGAAAATATCCTTAATCCAAAAGTAGCTTTTACGAAGAATATTAATATAACAAATGGAACACATATCTTGTATCTACCCTCTGATCCTGAAAAGTACATTGAAAATGTAACTTCTTTTATTTCTAGTGGATTAACCCTTGGACAAGCAGTTGTAATTATTGATCAAAGGGAAACATTCGAACGAATCGTTCAAAAGCTATCTCACAAAGGATTTAGTCAGGAGCAAATAGATTCAATTATTTTCATAGAGAATGATGAATTCTATCAATCTTCGGAAATAATGGATGCAAACTCCTTGTTAGATAATTTTTCGGATTTGCTTGAGCCTCTTGTAAATAGCGGAGTGCCTATTCGTGTCTGGGGTAAAATAACGTGGCTTCCAGGACAATGTTGTTTAATGGAAAAACTTCATAAATATGAAGGAGCTGCAGATGATTTTATTGATAAAACAAAATGTTTAACTGTCTGTGCTTATGATCCTAATATATCTTCGACAGTTCTTATGGAGATTATGAGACATCATCAATACATTATGTCAGATACTGAGTTGGCTGTTTCGGGTTTTTATAAGAGGGAAAAGCTAGCACCTTCTATTGCAATGGAGGAAAATTTAGAAAGTTCCATTTCACGACTGAAAGATATACAAAAGCTTTTCACGGCTTTTATTGAAGAAATGCCAGATTCTGTTTTTATTACCTCAAAGGATGTTATTGTGCATATTAATAAATCTGGATTAAAGCTAATGGGCCAGGAATTAATTGAGTTAGTTGGTAAGTCAATATGGGAAATCACTGAAATTTCAAGTCATAACCTGATAAAAGATACATTTAATAAGATAAAAAGTGGGAAAACGGCATTACCTACAGAAATAAAATTAATAAAATTAGATCAGTTAACCGTGGACATTGAATTTGTTTCCTTTCCTTTTATATTTGAGGATTATTTAAATGACACAGTCATAACAATTGTTAGAGATTTAAGGGAAAGAAAAGAAAGTGAAAAGTTAGCAATTAGAAATGAAAAGCTTGGTATTGCTGGAGAGCTGGCTGCTAGTATTGCACATGAAATTCGTAATCCACTTACTGCAATTAAAGGGTTTTTAAAGTTAGCAAAAGAAGGGTTTTCAAAAATAGATATTTATTCGATTCTTGATAGTGAAATTGATCGAATTGAAACAATAGCTAGTGAGCTTTTAGTGCTTGGAAAACCTGTCTCAGAGAAAAAAATCAGATCAGATATCAGTGAATTACTTAAAAGCGTCTGTACCTTGATGTCATCTCAAGCTAATATGAGAGGTATTCATGTTGATTATACAAATCTGGAACCAAGCCTCTTCATCCATTGCAATGAGGAACAAATAAAACAAGTCTTTATTAACCTTATAAAAAATGGGATAGAAGCAATAGAATCAACTGGTAGTGTAGATATTCTGGTGTACGCTCAAAACAATCATGCTGTTATTAAGATTATAGACAATGGCAAAGGAATACCCGCACATATTCAACATAAGCTCGGAGAACCTTTTTACTCTACCAAGGAAAAGGGCACAGGATTAGGAATTATGGTGTGCTATCGAATTATTGAACAGCATAATGGAACAATGGAGTTCTCCTCTAAGGAAGGGGAAGGGACCACTTTCATTATTAAATTGCCATTAAGTATTAGTAGTCTATAGACCGTTTAGTTACAAAATCTGAACTGAATAGAATTGCCGTCTTCTGATCTTAGCTTTATCTCATTAAAAAGGAGCATAGATTTTTCATAACCTAATGCTCCTAAGTTTAGTCTTTATTTATTTTCTTGCCCATGCAGTTATTGCCTTTATATCCTCAGGCTTCGTTCTACAGCAACCACCTATGATCTTTGCACCTGCATCAAACCAACGTTGAGTACTATAGGAAAATTGATTTGTAGAAGATGGTTTATCCCATGTTTTACTTGTTGCATCATATTCCTCGCCTGAATTAGGGTAAACAATAATGGGTTTAGAGGTTTTTCCCTTTATTTCTTTAATTAACGTTTCAATGAAGTTTGGAGATGAACAATTAATCCCAATGGCAGCTACTTGCTCTTCCCCATCTAGCTCTTTTGCACAATCAGCGATGCTCTCTCCATTGCTAATATGTACTTCATCTTTTGCACTAAAGCTGATCCAAGCATAGATCTCCGGAAATTCCTTTAAAACTCTAACGATTGCTTTTGCCTCTAAAAGACAAGGAATCGTTTCACAAGCAAGGATATCAGCACCCGCTTCTACCAAGATTTTCATTCTTTCTCTATGAAAAACGACCAATTCTTCTTCATTTAATGGATAATCACCCCGATATTCGGAGCCATCTGCAAGAAACGCTCCGTATGGCCCAACAGAAGCAGCCACTAGCGGCTTTGGTCGATTTGAGGGCTGATGAACCTCTGCCCAAAACTCATCACGGGCCTCTGCTGCAAGGTGGACAGACTTTTTAATTAACTCAATTGCCTCTTCGTCGGATAAACCTCTTTCTTTATATCCTTCAACAGTGGCTTGGTAACTTGCTGTTATGGCACAATCTGCACCAGCTTTAAAATAATCTGTATGAACCTGCTTAATTAATTCTGGATTTTCTAATAGTATTTTGGCTGACCATAATCGATCATTTAAGTTGCATCCATAATTCTCAAGCTCAGTTGCCATAGCTCCATCAAGTATCATCATCGGGAAATCCCTTAAAATTTGTTCAATCGGGTTCATTTCATCCTTTTCCTTCCTACCGTAAAGCTACAAGAAGGAATCAAACCATTACTTCTTTAATACTTTACTTAAAAATTTCCTCGTTCTTTCAACGCTAGGATTGCTAAAAATTTGTTCTGCCGTTCCTTCTTCAAGAATTATTCCATCTTCCATAAAAACAACTCGGTCAGAGATCTCACGTGCAAAATTAAGCTCATGAGTCACAATCAGCATTGTATTTCCTTCATTTGCAACAGCTTTTATCACGGATAAAACTTCATCAACTAATTCTGGGTCGAGAGAGGAGGTTGGTTCATCAAACAATAACACTTCTGGATTTAATGCTAGCGCTCTAGCAATTCCAACCCTTTGCTGTTGTCCTCCTGAAAGCTGTGCTGGATAATGATTTAATCGATCTTTCAAGCCAACCTTTTCAAGAAGATCTTTTCCTACCTTACTAGCCTCAACTGAATTCATGCGCTTCACACTGGTCAAGCCAATCATGACATTTTGTAGCACAGTTAAATTTTTAAATAAATTATACTGTTGAAAGACCATTCCTGTTGAAGTTCTTAGTGACAAAATATCTGCCTTACCTGCTGATTGAACATCTACTCTTTTATCATTAATCTCAACAACACCACTTGTAGGAGTTTCAAGGAAATTTATACAGCGTAATAATGTTGATTTCCCTGATCCACTTGGACCTAAAATAGAAACAACTTCTCCTTTGTTAATAGAAAGATCAATCCCTTTTAACACATGCTGCTGATCAAAGTATTTATGGATATTTTCTAATTTAATCATGAGGCAATCCCTCTTTCATATCTCCGGACACGTTTCTCTACTAAAACAAGTAATCTCTCAACAACGATACATAAAATCCAGTAAATAATCGAAACAGCTATATACACTTCAAAAAAGGCCAGTCCGCGTGAGCCCATAATTTTGGCTTGTCCCATAATATCAATAACGCCAATAATAAAAACAAGGGAAGTATCCTTAATCGTACTGATGAACATATTTCCCAAGTTAGGTATTGCGACTGTTAAGGCCTGCGGGAAGATGATTTTAAGCATCATTTGGGTTGAACTCATCCCTATTGCTTTAGCCGCCTCAAACTGACCTCGATCAACAGATTCAATGGCTGATCTGATCGTTTCAGACAAATACGCACCCAAATTAATTGAAAAGGCTAATAATGCATAAATCTCTGGAGCAATAATGTTCACATCAAAATTTTGAAGCAAACCGTATTCCGTTTGAATTAAATAAATTACTTTTGGTATACCATAAAAAACAAGATAAATCTGCACCAACAATGGTGTACCTCTAATAAAAGAAACGTAAAAAGAAGAAATTGCCTTTAATACTGGAACTTGATAGATTTTTATAAGTGCTGTGGCAAGTCCAATAAATAAACTTATAATTAATGAGCCTACCGCAATGCCAATTGTAATTGGTAACCTTGCAACAATAGCAGGAAAGCTTTCTATTAAAAAACCAATATCTAATAAATTTTCCATTTTGAATTCCCTTCTTCAACCTTATTCAGGGATATATTCTCCACCAGTCCACTTTTTCGAAAGTTCAGCTAACGTTCCATCTTCTTTCAGTTGCTTAATAACAGGATCGACCAGTGCTTTTAATTCCTCACCCTGCTTCTCATCTTTAAATACAATTCCCATATCATCTTGAACGATAGGCTGTCCAACAATCTCTACATCAAGATCATATTTTTCCAAAACCGTATTAATCATGATTGGATCATTAACATAGGCATCAATGCGTCCATTTTGTACATCTTGTAAAATCTCTGAAGGAGTACCACTTTCGCTATATTTTAGAATAATGTCATTTTCAGCTTTCTTATTATGTTCTTCTAGCAAAAGCGTATAAGAATCGCCAGCCAACGCTCCGACCTTTTTACCCTCTAAATCTTCTATTGACTTAATATCTGTTCGACCAGATTTCACAACAATGACGGTTTCTGCAGCAAAATAAGATTCATCTGTAAATAAGTATTTCTCTTCACGTTCTGGTGTTTTTGCTATTTGATCTGCAACTGCTTGAATTTTATTTGATTCTAATGCAAGAAACATACTATCCCAAGGTGTAGCAACAAATTCAAACGTATAACCATCTAGCTTTTTATCAATTTCCTTCACTACGTCAATATCATATCCAGTAAGTTCATTGTTCTCATCAGCAAAAGCAAAAGGTGGATAATCATTTTGTGTTCCAACTAAAATGACTTTATCACCTGTTTCTTCTTTTGCAGTTTCTTTTGATGAACAACCACTTACTATTCCAGCTAAGCCTAATAGTGCAATCATCGGTACAAGTAATCGAGATTTTCTTTTCATTTCATTGACTCCTTTTTTCATTATGATGTAAATATTAATTCTCACTAAATTCATAGGAATAATAGTGCTATTATAACGAATAGAATTGGTATTGCAATGATTATTTTAAATTTTATGTAAATTTCGAATTATTATATACAGCAATTTAGTCTTCTCGGTTCTTTTATCAAACAAAAAAGCCTCCTTCAATCAGAAAGAGGCTTTTTCTATCTAAACCTTATCTCTCAGAATGAAACACTCTGCAGGAATTAGCACCTTTCATAAATGATGGTTGCTGGACGTCGTCGGGCCTGTCCCTCAGTCTCTCGTGATAAGATATTCAGTTTTTAGTATAGTATGATATTATTTAATATTAAGACTATTGTCAAACAATTTTTTATTAATATCCCATTTTTAGCAGAATTCCTATAAATTTAACCATTTAAAAGTCCAGGAATCTATTAAATTTTATTATTTTAAACATTGTAACATTACAACTGATGAAAGAGATAGGAGGCACATAGCTTGGAAAAGAAACACATTTTTGACGTAGCAATCATCGGTGCAGGAACGATGGGAATGGCAGCTGGTGCCTTTTTAGCACAACAGCAAGTAAAGACTGTGTTAATTGATGCCTTTGACCCGCCGCATAATCGTGGAAGCCACCATGGAGATACTCGAATGATTCGGCATGCCTATGGTGAAGGCAGACAGTATGTAAGCTTAGTTAAACGTGCTCAACAATTATGGGAGGATTTAGAAGCACAAACTGGCTATAAGATCTTTGAGAAAACAGGTGTTATAGGACTCGGACCAAAAGACTCTGCATTTCTACAGGAAACAATTGCTGCTGCAAATAAATATGAATTGCCATTAGAGGTACTTACTAGCAATGAGGTGAAGAGAAGGTGGCCGGGATTTTCTGTTCCAGAACATTTTATTGGATGCTTTGAAGCAGAATCAGGGTTCATTTATAGTGAAAATGCTATTCAAGCCTACAAAGAAATCGCTATTCATCATGGAGCACAGCTTGAGACAAATACTCCTGTTCAGCAAATTGAAACAGATCATAAATCTTTCGTTAAAATCATAACTGAAAATAAGGTGTTTTGGGCTAAAAAGGTCATTGTTACTGCTGGTGCATGGGCATCTAAGCTGTTGCCTGATTTAGTACTTCCTATTCAGCCAACTCGTAAGGCCTTTGGCTGGTTTAACACACCTGCTGACCTTTATGATATCAGTAACTTCCCGTCTTTTTATATAGAGGATAAGGAAAATATGTGTTACGGATTTCCAAACATGGCTGGAACAGGTCTTAAAATTGGCAAATCAGATGGTGGACAAGCAATTGATCCAAACAAGCATACTCAGAATTTTGGACATTATCATACAGATGAAGAAGAGCTCCGGTTTTTCCTTAAAAACTACATGCCTGAAGCAAATGGAGCCTTGAATCAAGGTAAAACGTGTTTATATACACTTTCAAGCGACAATTATTTTATCATCGATCACCATCCTGAGCATGATCACATCATTTTTGCTTGTGGCTTTTCTGGACATGGTTTTAAATTTGCAAGTGTACTGGGAGAAGTATTAAGCGAGTTAGCTGTAAATGGACAAAGCACATTTGATCTTTCAATTTTTTCACTTAAGAGGTTTGGTAAGTAATAATTTTTTAGAATATACGAAGGCCTGTAATGTAACAGGAAGAACTTTTATTTTACTAGTTTTCTTTACTGATCATCCTTCATCAATTCAACGAATATCATAAATATGAATAGCAAAACATTCATAGGAGTGATCGTTATGCCTATTGTTGATGGTACTTCTCTTGTTTATACGGTTAAACAAGGAGACACCGTGTATTCCATAGCCTCGAGAATTGGAGGAACTGTTCCTCTCCTAGTAGAAGCAAATGCGATCTACCCTCCTGTTACAGATCCATATCTCATCTTTCCTGGAGAGGTATTAGTTATCTCAACACCTGGTAATAGACAGGTGAATCACATTGTTAGTGCTGGTGAAACACTTAATAGCATTGCTCAACGATATTCAACAAATGTAGATTTACTTCAAGGGATAAATACACAAATTATTAACCCTAACGTTATTTATCAAAATCAAATTCTTCGCGTTCCTGCTCTTGTTTATTTAGTTGAAGAAGGAGATACATTAAACAAAATTGCCAAACGCTTTGGAATATCTTTATCAACATTACTTGATGCCAATCGCCAACGAATAGGTATCTCACCCGATGTGATTTATCCGGGATACCAACTCATTATCCCGCTTCCAACGTCTAAGAATATTGTTGTTTTTCAACCTTTACCCGGAACAGTCATTCGTGCTGGTCAGCAACTTTCAGGATTTGCCCGTGCCTTTGAAGGAGTCATTCTCTATCGTATTGTTGATGATAATGATCAAGTTGTCACTCAGGAAGTACCGATCCAAACAACTGCAGGTGCCCCTTCATATGGATCCTTCTCCATGCCAATCACATTTAATCAGCAACCGACTGCTCGGTCTGGTGAATTATGGGTTTACACTCGAAGTCCACGAGATGGAAGTATTGAGGATTTAGTTCAGGTGCTTGTGAGGTTTTAGAAACCTTTATTGCAATTAACTCGAAGAGACAGGTATGTTTTTCAGTACCTGTTTTTTTAATGATTCGACATTTATCGGGAAGTGCCAGGCACCACACAAGAACTGTTGACAACCTTTTAAATAGGATATATATTTGTGATAATGATAATTATTATCAAATAAACTTATATTAAGGAAGGGTTTACAAAATGACGGCTAAACGTAATATTTCATTACTCTCAACATTATTAATTGCGATCCTTATGCTTGTACTAGTTGGTTGTTCAGGTGAGCAAACAACTGAAAATACTGGACCAGAATCAAATGAGGAAACTAATACAGAATCAACGGAAAACGAAGAAGCAACAGCTGAATATCCAATCGTGATTGAACACGCATTTGGTGAAACGACTATTGAAGAAAAACCTGAACGCGTTGCTACAATTGCATGGTCAAACCATGATGTTGCTCTTGCTCTTGGTGTTGTGCCTGTAGGTTTCTCAGCTGCAAACTATGGTGTTCAAGATGATAGCGGTATGTTACCTTGGACTTCAGAAAAGTTAAAAGAACTTAATGCAGAAACGCCAACTATCTTTCAAGATACTGATGGTTTAGATTTTGAAGCAATTGCAGATGTTAATCCAGATGTTATTCTTGCAGCATACTCTGGTATTACTCAAGAAGAATATGATACATTAAGTGAAATTGCTCCAGTTGTTGCCTATCAAACGAGCCCTTGGGTAGCTTCATGGCGTGAACAAGTTACATTCAATGCTATGGGCATGGGAATGGAAAAAGAAGGTAAGCAACTTATTGCTGACACAGAAAAATTAATTGAAGAAAAAGCTAGTGAACATGCTGAAATTAAAGGGAAAAAGGCTGCATTTGTAAGTATTAGTGCCGAAGATTTATCTAAGTTCTACATCTACTCACCAGGAGATCCACGTGGTGCATTCCTTACTGAGCTAGGAATGGAATATCCTGAAAGTATTACAAGTCAAATAACTGATCCTAATAGTTTCTATATAGAAGTAAGTGCTGAAAATGCCGACATGCTTAACGATGCTGAAATTTTAGTATCATATGGTGATGAAAATACACTTGCAGCTCTACAGGCTGATCCAATCCTTGGAAAAGTCCCAGCAATAGAGAGAGGCTCTGTTGTGATTATTGGAGATAACACTCCACTTGCAGCAGCAGGTACTCCAAGCCCGCTTTCAATTGAGTACTCAATTGATGAGTATTTAACATTACTCTCAGAAGCTGTAAGCAAAGTGAAATAAAATGGATCATACATCCGTTTCAGAAAATAAGCAGTTACTTATACCGAAAAATTTTATAAAAGTACTTATACTTTCTATCGTTTTACTCGGTATATGTGTATTGGCTTCTCTTGCCTTTGGATCTCGCATAGTTGGATGGAATGAGCTAATTGATGGCCTATTCCATCCTGATGTGGATTCGCATGGAGCCAATGTTGTTCGCCAAAGAATTGCTAGAACAGTATTTAGTTTTATGTGTGGTGCTGCATTAGGAGTTTCTGGTGCTCTTATGCAATCGGTTACTCGTAATCCTATTGCAGACCCTAGCATACTGGGAGTTAACACAGGGGCAGCACTATTCGTCGTTTGTGGAATTTCTTTTTTAAATATTAGTAGTGCTAGTCAATACATTTGGCTTGCATTAGCAGGAGCAATTCTAACTGCCATTTTTGTATTCGGAATTGGTTCAATGGGGAGTGGCGGAGCCACGCCCCTTAAACTCGTTTTAGCAGGTGCTGCTACAAGTGCTGCATTATCCTCTCTTGTAATGGCCATTATGATTCCTCGCTCAAACGTTATGGATCAATTTAGATTTTGGCAGGTTGGTAGTGTCGGTGCAGGAAATTGGAGCTCAATCTCTCTTTTTATTCCTTTTCTTATTTTTGGAATCCTAATAGCCATCTTTACTGCTCCAGCACTAAATGCATTAGCATTAGGTGATGAAGCTGCTACTGGATTAGGTGTACGTACTGGAACACTTAGGCTTATCGCTGCCTTTGGAGGAGTACTATTGTGCGGTGTAGCAACAGCACTCGCAGGTCCTATTGGCTTTATTGGTTTATTAGCAACACATGTGATTCGACTCATGATTGGTCCTGATTTGCGATATGTTATCCCAATGTCTGCTCTTTCAGGTGCTATTATCCTAACAATATCAGATGTTTTCGGTCGAATTTTAGGAAGTCCTGGTGAGCTTGAAGTTGGTGTTGTTACTGCATTTATTGGGGCTCCTATCTTAATCTTAATAACTATGAAAGCGAAAATGCGTGCACTATGATGAATGAATCAATGAATCTTATTATGATAGGTAGAATAAAAAGACGTCGTCGTTTTGTCCTTGTAACTTCTTTACTTGCACTCATTGCCTTTGCACTTTGCTGCACAATGCTTATGCTAGGAAACACCATTTATCCTGTTTCAGATGTCATAAGTGTCCTACTGGGTGAGAAAGTAAAAGGTGCATCATTTGCAGTGGGAACAATACGCTTTCCAAGAATGGTTGCAGGTGTTTTTGCTGGATTTGCATTTGGTGTTGCTGGGTATGTTTTTCAAACGATGCTTCGTAATCCCCTAGCAAATCCTAATGTGATCGGAATAACAGCTGGTTCTAGTGCTGCTGCTGTTTTTTGTATCATCGTTCTTCATGCAAGTAATACCTTTGTTTCAATTGCTTCTATTATCGGTGGACTTGCTACAGTAATGGCTATTTTTCTCTTATCAAAAGGTACTTCTTTTTCAATTGGTAGATTAATATTAATAGGAATTGGTATTCAAGCCATGCTAAATGCTGTGGTATCTTACTTATTGCTGATTGGTCAACAGCATGATCTTCCAACTGCAATGAGATGGCTAAGTGGTAGTCTAAATGGAGCTAAAATGGAGGAACTGTACCCTCTTATGATCACAGTTCTTATCTTTGCCCCCATTATTATCGCGTTCGGAAAACGATTAGATATGTTAGAACTTGGGGAGCAAGCTGCTACTTCACTTGGAGTTGATACAAATAAGACACGATTTGTACTAATTATCAGTTCGGTGCTTATTATTTCGTTAGCTACCGCTACAACTGGACCTATCGCCTTTGTTGCGTTCCTTTCTGGACCTATCGCAAAAAGACTAGTTGGTGTTGGATTTTCAGGTGTGATCCCAGCAGGTCTTGTTGGCATCATTTTAGTTTTAGCATCAGATCTTATAGGACAATTTGCATTTGTTGCTAGATACCCTGTTGGTGTGATTACAGGCATACTTGGAGCACCATACTTGATCTACTTGCTTATCCGAATGAATCGAAAGGGAGATTTATAATGAAACCGACACATGCTTTTCAAGCTGAAGGAATCACTGCTGGATACGATAATAAAACGATTTTACATGATGTAAGTATTAGCATTCCAAGCAATAAAATAAGCATTATTATCGGCGCAAATGGTTGTGGTAAGTCTACCCTACTTAAAACAATGGCTAGACTTATTAAACCTACTTCTGGCCAAGTTACCTTAGGTGGAAAATCAATTCATAGCATTCCATCAAAACAGTTAGCCCGTGTAGTAGGATTACTTCCACAATCCCCTATTGTTCCTGAGGGAATAACCGTTTCAGACCTAGTTGGAAGAGGTAGATTTCCACATCAGTCATTTTTAAAGGGCTGGACAAAAAAGGATTATGAAGCTGTTGCTGAAGCAATGGAAATGATGAAAATCACTGAATTTGCAGATCGACATATTGATGAGCTTTCAGGCGGTCAAAGACAGCGTGTATGGATTGCCATGGCTCTAGCACAACAAACAGACATCCTGTTTCTTGATGAGCCAACAACCTACTTAGACATCACCTATCAAGTCGAAATTCTCGACCTGCTAACAGACCTTAACCAAAAATATGGAACAACGATTGTTATGGTTCTTCATGATATCAACCTGTCGGCACGTTATGCAGATCATATTTTTGCTCTTCATAAAGGCAAGCTCGTTGCAGAGGGTGCACCAAAAGAGGTTATTACAAGTGAATTGATTGAGGATATTTTTGGGCTGAATTGTACTGTTGTGGAAGATCCGGTTTCGGGTTCTCCTTCGGTGGTGCCGATTGGGAGGCATCATGTGAATAATATAGCGAATAAGGAATTGACTTTTAGTTAAAGAGTGGTTTCTCTGTTATAGGTTGCGGATAGTCCCTTACGTGGGATGTCCGCAACCTTTTTGTTGTGATGAGTAACAAACGGAAGGAAAATAAGCGGAAATTCTCCGATTAATTGCAGCATGGGGCTCGTTTCGAAGGATATAAGGGGAAATTTTCCGTTTATTCAAATTAAAATCCACCATTTTCACATATTTCGGGTTAATAATCGGAATTTTTCCGTCTATTTAAGCTATTTTTAATGATGTTAGCAATATAAGCGGAGTTTTTCCGTCTTTTATCAAATCAGGTGCTTAACCTGATTCCCTAACCTATAAGAACGAACCCTCTTAACTCCAGATGCGGGAGTCAGCATCTTTTTCTCGACTAGTTGAGAAAGTACCTTTTTTACCGTCTTGTCACTTAGCTTCAAATACTTCTGCAATTCTATTGGGTATAATTCTTCTCCTTTGCGAATTGCAAACCGAAGTACTTCCTTTTCGACAAAGGAAAGAGAGATCTGGTCCAGCTCTTCACCTAGCCAACGGCCAATCACTTGCTGAATAATTTGTTGGCATCGTCGAGGTTTCTCTTTAACTTGGTCATAAGAAAAGCGGATCACGGTCCATCCGTCAATCACCAACTGGTTTTGACGTTCTAGATTATCAGAAAATTGCCATCTGCTTATATTCTTTAAGTGAGGACCATACCCGTCAATCTCAAAACAAATCCGGATGCCAGGACGAATATAAGCAAAATCCAAAAACCTAATGTCTTCCTTGAAATCATTGACCTCATATTCTGGATGGAGATATTGAAAATGGTAAAATGAGGGCCACCATACTTGCTCCAAAAACAACCTTTCAGCCTGGCTGTGCCCTTCTTGTAAGCGCCGTAATCGTTCTCCGGTTCTTGCTTGCAAGTGAGCATTCATAAAGGCCTGATAATCTTCTTCAAATCCCAATGCATCGTTCCTCCTATCCAATAAATCCTCCATCCTCAAATCTTCTTCAATTTATCTTCAAAGACCTCCAACTTCCATCTTTATTTTCTAGTAAAGGCATTCCACGCTATTCAATTTTCTCTTCCTTATATTCGACTTATTCAATTGTTTTGGCGTAATAATATCCGCACCTCATACAAAAAATGTACTGCTCATAAGTTTTGTAATAAAAATCTTCAAATGCAGAACGTCCACAACATGAGCATTTAACAGCATACATACTATGATGCCACGAAACAATCTCTCCTTTATATATTTAAATGGCACGCACTCTTTTAAAAATTAGTAGGTATAAATGGGTGAAGTAAAAATGTGGGAAATGTAATTTCGAATGGAGAAAATATAGTGCAGAAAGTTCTGAGGATAGAGTCAACTATAGTTTAAAAGTTTACCTAAAATTGTCAATCACTTTCTTTTATATTTGTCAATAAAACAATTTTCATTGTAAACTTTTTAGCCTCCCCATAGCTTTGGAGAGGTATTGGATTAAAGTTAAATTACTTGTGGTACGGTTCCCTCACCGCCCTCATATCTAAAATAAATCTCAGTAAGATCTATACTCAGGTGCATTTCACCAATAGTAATATTCATTAAACCTATCACTAATCCATTCGTCTCCTTTTCAAATACGAATGACTTGTTCATAGTCACTTACCTCTTCGCAGTTCTTTTGACAAGGATTATAGTCAAGTCAAATAGCTTTTAGTAAAATTAACAATTAAAATTTAACAGAATCAAAATTAAAAATAAAAGCCGTTTTGCCCCGCACTTTTCTAGTATAATGAACCATATTCAGATCATGCATATAATAATTCTTGAAGAGAATTCTATACATATGACGAAAAACCAAAAAATGAGGTTTAAAAATGAGTAAAAGAAGTTTTACGGACTACCATGTAAGTGAAGAAATCAAAAGAGCACTAACCGTGTTAAAATATGAAACTCCAACAGAAGTTCAAAGAGAAGTTATACCATTAGCAATGAAAAATCAAGATCTTGTCGTAAAAGCCCAAACAGGAAGTGGAAAAACCGCCTCCTTTGGTATCCCTGTTTCCGATATGATTGAATGGGAAGAGAAAAACCCACAGGCCTTGATTCTTACGCCAACTAGGGAGCTTGCAGTTCAAGTCCGCGAAGATATGACGAATATCGGAAGGTTTAAACGCATTAAAGCAGTGGCCGTTTATGGAAAAGAACCTTTTTCGAAACAAAAGGATGAATTAAAACAAAAAACTCATGTAGTCGTGGGTACCCCTGGACGAGTCATGGACCATATTGACCGAGAAACCTTAGTTTTGGATCAAATAAAGTATCTTATCATAGATGAAGCGGATGAGATGCTTAATAGAGGTTTCATCGATCAAGTGGAAGCTATTATCAAAGAGCTGCCTTTAAGCCGTGTAACGATGGTTTTTTCTGCAACTCTGCCTAAAGATGTTGAAAATCTTTGCTATAAATATATGAAAGATCCTGTTCAGATTGAGATTGAATCGACCAGGGTGACAGCCGATACCATTGAACATTCTTTAATTGAAGTGAGAGAAGAAGAAAAGATCTCACTCCTTAAAGACGTGACGGTTGTGGAAAATCCAAATAGCTGCCTGATTTTCTGCCGAACCAAAGAACACGTTGATACTGTGTATAGCGAACTAGATAGAGCTGGATATCCCTGTGAGAGACTCCATGGGGGTCTAGAACAAGAAGACCGTTTCTCTGTTATGGAAGGTTTCAAACTGGGGAACTTCCGCTATCTCGTGGCCACTGATGTCGCTGCCCGAGGTATAGATATTGATAATGTGACACTTGTCATCAACTATGACGTTCCTATGGAAAAAGAGAGCTATGTACACCGAACTGGAAGAACAGGTCGTGCCGGAAATAAAGGAAAGGCCATTACGTTTTCGACACCTTTTGAAGGAAAATTCATTAAAGCCATTGAACGATACATCGGCTTTGAGCTACCTACAACAGAAGCTCCAAGCCATCTAGAAGTGGCTGATAGCAAAGCTGCTTTCGAAGAAAAACTTACCGGCAGACGAGTTGTCAGAAATAATAAAACAGCCCGAATCAATCAAGGTATTATGAAACTCCATTTCAACGGTGGTAAGAAGAAGAAAATTCGTGCTGTAGACTTTGTTGGAACAATCGCAAAAATTCCTGGAGTCACAGCAGAGGATATCGGCATTATCACCATCCATGATCAAATGTCCTATGTTGATATTCTGAATGGCAAGGGCTCACTAGTTTTACAAGCCATGGAGAATGCGACTATCAAAGGAAAGAAGTTAAAAGTGAGCAAAGCTATTAAATAAAGTGCAAGCGCCCCGCTTAACAGCTTACGAACTGTACGGCCCACATGAGATAAATCAAGAAGAAATTGCAAGGAAGATACGGGAGGAGTACGTAGCTGTTTGGGCACTGGGGTCGGATTCAGAGACAAATGTCTTAAATAACGATCATAATCGCATACTTAGCTTACCTTTGAACAAACATGTAAATGAACAAATTCGAAACAATATTTTGAAGTCATTGAAGTAGAATAACGGAAATTATTAAATCTGGTGGATCATTCTCAGTTGTACCCTACTACAGATTTTAAGAGCAGCTAAGTAAGGAAAAATACTATATGTCAGTAAGCTTTAGTAGCTGGCATATAGTATTTTTTAGTACTATTATTTACATTATCTCCTAACTCAAGTCGTTGCAACATGAGTACTTGCTTTCCTCTGGGTGGATACGCAAGCACCTTCATGAGTCCACCTCTCCAACATAACCGGTAGAAGTCTCGTAATTCCGCTACAACTAACCCCTTATAAAGTTAGTGCAAGTACAACAATCTACTAGAGTCTATCCTATTTCACCTGATACACCTTAAAGAATTTATTAAACTTAGAAAACTTGATTCAAATCAAGGAAAAACGTTCATTTATGTTTTATTCTAAGTTCACATCAATGTTTTTTTATAACGACTAAAGGTTTCTGGGGTGATATCCAAATAACTTGACAGAATGGTTTGAGGTACTCTTTTTAGAAGTTCAGGACGTTTTTTTACCAATGCTTGAAATCTTTCTTCAGGTAATTGTGCCTTAAAGCTTGCGTAATTTTTCTGTAAGTCAATGAACTGTTTTTGAAAGAATATTTTGAGCATTTCTCTGAATTCAGGTTGTGTGTTATCTAAGTCACGAGTCATCACTTCAGGACATGATACCATGATACAGTCTTCAAGACATGCGAGACTGTACATAGAGTCACCGTCCTCATCAGCATAGCTGACTATATTGATAGCTTGTTCATCTATATAAAAGTCAACTGTGGTTTCTTTTCCGTTTTCGTTACTGACATACTGACGAACACAACCTTTAATAAGGTAATAGCTCATATCTGGTTTATCACCTTGTTTTAATAGGACTGTCCCCTTTTTATATTTTTGTATAGGTATTTGCGTAATCAATTCTGAAATATCATCATCATTTAGATCAGTCATTTTTTTCAATGTTTCGGCTAAAATTAATTTTCCAAATACAATGTAATTCATTGCAAATCACCTTTCTATTTAAAATTCAGAAAATTTTAACACGTTTTTTTATTTTACTAAAGGGAGAATGGATAAAACATGGAAAAACAGTTTAGAAGGTATGAAAAAGTTATTGGGTTATGTTTTTTATTAGCGACTGTCACCTATGCAATTGGAAATCAAATGATTGAAAATGGGGTACACGGCCAACTAGAACTAGGTTCCACAAGATTAGGAATTGTTTTTGAATTAATTAATAGCTTTGCAGTTGTTATAATCGGTTGGATGAGTTCTAAAGTTTTAAAGTCTTATAATAAGACAATTATAAAAGGGTATATGTTTGCAAGATTTATAGAAGGATTTTTATTAGCAGTCGGAGCAATAAGTGTGTTATTACTATCTCAAGCCAATATTGAACCAATCCTCAAGCTCAGGGAGCTTTGCTTTTCACTAGCTATGTTGTCTCTTGGGGCATTTAGCAGCTATTATTGTTGGTATTTGCTGAAGAAAAGGCTAGCACCAAAATGGATGATGGGACTAGGGATTATAGGATATCTCTGTTTATTGATATATTCAATGATAACGCTTATCTCAGAACTTTCTCCTATATGGCTCTTTACTCCAGGAGGTTTTTTTGAATTGATTTTCCCTATTTACTTGATTATAAAAGGGTTAAATCGTTCACGTCCATTCAATGATAGCTTGAATAATGGCAATAGTACATTTAATAAATAGACCTTGATAACCTGAAAGCTTAATGATTAGTACTTGTTAAATTACATAACAAGTACTTTTTTATTTAGAATAGTAATCTAAAACCTTTCTTGCATTCTGATAATCGTTTAAATTGTATAGGTTGAATTAATTTCAAATATTAAACCGTGATACCTGAACAGTAATTTTATAAATATTAAGCAATGTATTTCCGGTGGTACTATATAAGTGTCTAAACTTGGTAAAATTGTAAAAAATGGATATGTTCTACTTCCTCATATATTTATCATCTTTAAAAATTTCTTATTTAAGTGATTGCATGAAGAAAATATATAAATTCCTAACTTTTTACTTATTTTTCCTTGACCCCGTACTATAGTACCGAGTGTATGATAATTTTGGGAGGAGATGGCAGAATTGAAATATCTAAAAATTAGCCAGGTGGCCAAAGCAGCTAATGTAAATATTGAAACTATAAAATATTATGAAAAGAGAGGACTTCTTTCCAAGCCAGAAAGGAACCGTTCAGGGTATAGGCTTTTTTTAGAATCAGCTGTAGATGATATATTACTCATCAAAAGGGCTCAGGAAATTGGCTTTACCTTAAACGAAATCAAATACATCTTAGCAATTATTAAACAGGATGATTATTTTCCAGCAGATAAAATGTATGCATTCTCTATAGAAAAAATTAATGAAATAAACGAGAAAATTTCTAGATTGGAATATTTCAAATCGCTGTTAGAACTAGGAACCTCTCGTCCTAACCAATCTTCCCCAAGGGATAAACATGATTGTCCTGTATTAAAAAAACTAAAAAAGGGTGATATTGATGAGCAAAAACATAGAAATTTTCACAGATAGCAAGCGCTTTTCGAATGAACTCGAAAATCAAGTGAAAGATTATGCATGCTCGCGATGTTCTTTACTCGTATATGATGCTAGTAACCCCTATACCAAAGATATAATGGAATCCAAGGTAGTACAATATGGAATAACTGAACTACCTGCAGTAACCATTGAAGGAAAATTAGTACCAATAGAAAAAGTAAAAAAGGGCAGTATTTACACCCTTATTCGACAACTTTTGCATAAAAAGTCTTAGTTGAAATATATTTCTTCTATTTTGTCCCCTCCTCCCTTGTTTTATCATTAAATTTATTAAAGGAATTCCTTTTTTTGAGAAACCTGATTAAATTCCTTTTTGCTATTTAGTAAAATGTAAACTGAATGGTGTAAAGATTAGGAAAAAACTCCCCTCTAGAGCATCCGGATCATTTCTCAGTGCACTAGACCAGGTAAGGACAACCTTAAACCATTAAGAGAACCTAACTTACTTATGGTACGGTTCACCGTGGTTATTTAAGAGGCAAAAAAGGCATTGGTAAGGTAAAATACCAATGCCTACTTTTTATAACTTAATACTCATATAAATATATATTTAAAATATTGCTCCTAATAATTCTTTACAATCTAATCAATAATTATTAGGTCTTTTCATTTTTCATGTGTAATGTACCGGGCGACTGACCATTTTCACTTGAATTAGAAAGTGAAAATGGTTTGACACTTAGCTTTTTAAAATGATAGACTTTATTTTTTCGGTTTACTTAAAGCGTTCTTTACTTCACTTGGTAGAATCCCCATAAAATAATCTTCTATATTATCCCAAAACCACTTTGAGTAATTTAGAATCTTCTCTTTTGGCGAATTTCCTTCTTGTTCTTTTGTAAAAAGATACTTCAACATTTCAACACTTGTATAATGTTTATCTTGAACATCTTTTAATATTCTATTTTGATAAAAATCACCTTGTTTAATAGCTTTTTCTAATGGATAAATTGAGTTCATCCTTAAATATATTTGTGGGTTGTTTCCACCCACAACCTGATAATTTAATAACTTTCGACTCTCCCCAATTCCAAGTGCTGCTAACTTCGCATCTAATTCAACACTATTTGCCCTCATGGAAAATGTAAGTATATCCCGATCATGCTCAACAAAATTATCACTCGGCTTCAAAGTTGCTAACAAGCCTCTCTTAATGAATGTCGTGAATAAATCTCCATCTTTGTAAATGATATACTTCGGTTTAGAATCTCCACTGCTCGGACGTTCAGATATGAATTTAATCTCTTTGATCTTAGAGTATTCAAATGCTGCATTAATAACTGTTTGTGCAAAGGTCATTGCTTCAAACTTATCAGAGATTTTTAATGTTTTCATAAAATGATATCCAAGATCATCTACCGAAAAATGTTTTCCAGACATTTTATAAATATTAACGAATGTTTCAAATCCTTGTAAGATTAAATTATACTCAGAAACAATTGACTCAACTGATTCATTGTTATTCAACCCTACTTCTACACCTGACACATATATAAGCTTTTCAAAAATAGATTTATGCTTCAGTTTCGCTCTTTCTTCTGCTGAATACAAAGCAAATTTGAAACTAGGAAAAGACATACTTCTATAATATTTTTCCCATATTCCACTCAAGTTCACTTGATATACAGCAGAATAACTCTCACTCTGTATTTCGTATAGCTTGCTAAAATACCCTCCTAATCTTGAATGAATAAATGTTCTTTCTAATTCAGGAGTAACGAAAATTAAATCGTTCCCAAATAGACTTCTTGGTCTCGCGACAAATGGCGAGTACCCTAGCTTATTTGGTGAAGAAAAATCCTTTTCAATCATTAATAAAACTGTTTTCACTTTATTGTCTAATGAATCTTCATCACGTTTGTTTTGAACAAAGATATATTTAAAATCCTCTGGACTAATAATTAAGTTACGGTTATAATTCTTTTCTTTATATACTGATAAAACTTTTTTCATAACCTCTATTATTTGATTCTTTCTAATAGCTGACATACCGTATAGCTGTTTAACCTCGTTCATGTCACGATTTAGAAAATCAATTAAACCATATCCGTTCGCAACTTTTTTCTTATCTCGGGCTGCCCTTCCGATTTCTTGAATATAATCAACGACATTGCCAGTAGGAGCATAATGATAAACATTTGTAATATCAGGAATGTCGATCCCCATTCCAAAGGCTTTGGTTGCTAAAACAAATTGTAATTCTCCACTTACATATTGATATAAAACCTCATCTTTTTCCTCTTTTGAAAGGCCTCCATGGTATTTACCTGTAGCTTCAGCAAGATCTGGTGCATTTTGCGTTAAAAAGGTTTTGAAATCTGTCAACAATTTTACTGTTGGAAAATAAACTAAAGATTTTTGTTTGTTTTTATGAGCTTTTTTTAAGTGTTTTAACGCTAACGCGTGCTTCGTTTTTCGATAATCCCTTCCTTCTTTCTCTAAATCTTTTTCACTACTTTGAACAACCATAATTAACTCATCACGACGAACTTTTCCGAAGTATGAAATAGGACTTATCATATTAAGACTATTTCTCGTATCTAAATACATATCTTCTCGTCCACCGTATATAGCCGTTGCAGTGAAAGTAACGATAGGGAATTTATACTCCTTTCTTAACTTTGCTAGATAAATACCTAAATACCAATAGTCAGAGCGAAACGATTTTCCCCAAGTAGTTACAATATGAGCCTCATCAATAATCACCACACCAATATTTCTATTACCAATAAGCATTTTAATATCGGATCGAGCTTGAAGAGTTTCTGGAGATAAGTATAAAATATCAACTTTCTGATTTTGAATTTCATCAAGTATACGTTCTTTTTCATAAGGTGGAGTATTTCCATTTATTGTTGCTGAATTTTTAATCCCTTTTCTTTGCATACTATCAACTTGATCATTCATTAGACCAATTAATGGTGATATAACTAAAGTTAAAGGCTTATCATCTGCATATTTATCCGCTAAATATAATGCCGGAATTTGGAACATCACTGATTTTCCTGCTCCTGTTGCTGCAGTTATATATATATCTCGAAAATCTTCACCATACATTGCTTTTTCTGCCTGATTGACTATATCATCGATAATTTGAACTTGTGAAATATTTATCGTTTCTTTAGATTGACTCTCTATGTTTTTATAAAACTCAATTTCTTTGTAATCATCGTACCCATAAACATCATTCAATATTTTTACATAGGCATCCTCATTCACTATTACCTTTCTTCTTATTGATAAAGTTGTAAAATAAATATTTATATCAGAAATTTTAGCGAGAATATTAATTCGTGCTAAATAGTTATTAGGTAGTAGCTCATTTGCGCCTGATAAAACAAATAAAACATGATTGGAATCTTCTTTTAATATAATGTTCATAATAAGATCTAAAAATGGAAGTTCATCATCCGATAATTCTATTTGTAAAATATTTTCGGTAGGGTAATCTTCGCTAAATTTAAAGTCATAATCATTCTCATCATAATATTTAAAAGTCATTGGTTTTTCATCATATTCTGGATACGTCACATAATAATTTCCACTGTGCTTCGAATAATCAATTTGTCCATAAAATTTTGAGACGTTTTCTAATATTTTTAACTGATCATTTTCTAATTCATTATCTTCTTGATAATATAGGTAATGATAAATGCTCTCAACATTTGACAGTGAACCTCTGTATGGGTACTGTTTTTCAAACAGATTATTTTCGATTACCAATACGGGCATTTTATTAATAGCTTCTTGATCTTTAAATAGCTGATATTCTTCAATCGTCATCCATAAATAAGCATCTGTAAAAGTACGATGTTGGATAAGATCTTCTATTACTTGTTCTTGTAGGGTCGATAAATCTACTGTATCGAAGTAGTCTATACTAAACGAAAAGTACTTTTTCTCTCTTTTTAATTCGCTTGTGTCAAAACCTTTTAAAACAACAATAGATGGTCCATTTTGTACCACTATTTCCTCAATTCTTTTTTCAATATTCATGCAAATACTCCTTTAATATTGTAGTCGTTTTTGGTTTTCTAAGCTTATTAAGTGCTTTTACTTCTATTTGTCGAATTCTTTCTCTTGTCAAATTGAAAATTTGTCCAATATCCTCCAATGTCTTTGTTTCATCGTTATTAAATCCAAAACGATAATATAAAACTTGCATTTCTCTCTCCGTTAAATTCGATTGAAAGATCTCACCAATTGTATTTCTTAATTCAACTTTACAATATTCCTCATGAGGCATGTTTGAATTTTCATCTAACACGAATTCACCTAATGATGTGTTTCCATCTTTTCCAACAAGGCGATCAAGACTTTCTAAATTACTTTGTGAAATATAAAAGCGTAATTCTTCTATAACGTTAATGGGTTCTTCCATTTCCTTAGAAATCTCTATGGTTGTAGCAGGTCTAGCCAATTCATTCCACAATTCATTCTCGATTTTTATGAATTTCTTCATTTTTTCTCTATAATGAACTGGAATTCGTATTAATGTTGAATAATCCGCTATCCCCCTAGTAATCGCTTGTCTTATCCACCAAGTTGCATAAGTAGAAAACTGATAACCCAAGGAAACATCGAATTTTTCTGCAGCCTTTATTAATCCAATAAATCCAACTTGATACATATCATTCACATCGAATCCCACTGTTGCTAAGCCTGAATACTGCTTCACGATCTTCCAAACTAATTTTCTATTCGCTTTAACTAGATTGCTAAATGACTTATTTCGTTTTGATTCATCACCTGAATGTATTTGATTTAAATATTCAATATTCCATGACTTATCAATAACATCTTCAAGTGAATCAACATGTTCAATAAAGCTGTCGTCATCCAATAAAGAATCTAAATCATTTTCTAATAAATCATCAGGTATATCAAAACCAATTTCATTTTTCTCTTGCGGTGTATCGTCTATAATGATATAGCCTCTTCTCGTTAGATCGCATAGAATATTCTCTTGTATACCTTCATCTAGATTATTTTGTTTGAACCATTTTATAAGAATACTTCTGTTAATTTCATTTTCTAGCTCAATACATTTAAACAACTTCAATAATTTCGCCTTAAATACAGTTTTTGGAAGATCAATGATTTTTATTTGCAAAGAATCTAGTTCATCATAAACGGCAAACTTTTCTTCAATTTCAAGTGTGTATTCTTTAAACCAACGCTCAACAATTTTATGCTCTATTTTACTACCGAAACGAAAATTATCATTAATATGAGAACGTAGATCATCTAGATTTTTACTCATTTGCATCACTTCCTTTACTTACTAAATCGTTATTTTATAGTAAGCTTATAATCTTTAAAAGTTTCAATGTCATCGCCTTACGATCATAGACATTAGCATTTACAAAAGTCTCCTCAAAAGCTACTGCACGATTATAGACCATATTAAAGCGATTATTAATACTCACTGGACTTCATAATTGAAAGAAATAAATTTTTCTCTGAAACTTCCTCTTATATAACTTTCTTAGATTTCACTTTAATATAAGTTCAAGAATAATAGAGATCTCATTATTCCAGCCTTTTTTTATACTTTATCTTTATTCTATACATAGTTCCAAAGTCTGTAAATTCCTTCCTTTTTAAAACTATAAAAAAGAAGACCTTCTACAATTTAGGTCTTCTCATTCTTGTAATCTATAAATAGTTTTACTAATAAAACTTTTTAAATATTTAAAACTGCTTTATTGTGGCATGAAAATTGATGCAGCTAATGTAATGTCTTTACCTATTACCGAGTACTTACGATATTGATCACCGTGGTTATTTAAGAGGCAAAAAACAGCATTGGGATTTACCTCCCAATGCTGTTTCTAATTAATCTATTATCAGTCACAGACTAGCTCCCATGAATACTATGTTCGCTATTTTATTGCCTATGTTGCACTTGAATACTTGGTAGTCGGGATATAAATTGTTTAATAAACACTGATTTTACAAGGCTGTGAAGGGCTTGTGTAAAATTTGTGTAAAATGATTTTTTGGAGTTAATCATTAAATGAGAGGACCTTTTCGTTTTATTGAAAAAATAAATTATACCCAAAAGCACTTTAACAAATACTTTAATAAAAATTCTTTTGACAAAAGTTTTTTCCAAAGTATTAATAAAACAATCCCTCAATGAAACATTTTTTGTTACTCTTTGATAATTCTAAAGTTGTATAAATTTTCCTAAGAGGATAAAATTATTTTTATATTAAAGACCTTTCTGATTTCGAATACCAGCAAGGGCTATTTTTTGTTTAAATGGGGGAAACAGTTTGTCAAAAATATTTATTAGTCACTCAAGTCAAGACGAAAACCTAGCAATTAATTTGATGGATATGCTACAAACTCAATTTAATATAACAAGGGATGATTTCTTTCTAACATCTGATGAGGAGCTGGAAGTGGGAGGTAATTGGATTGAAGAGATACGCAAAGGTGTGGAGGAAGCCAAAATCATAATGCCTTTAATAACTCCCAACTTTTTAGAGAGTCAATTCTGCCTATGCGAATTAGGTGCAGCATGGGTAAATCAAAAAGCCCTAGTTCCAGTTATCATCCCACCTTTAGACCATCATGCACTTAGTAATACCCCTTATCGTACTTGGGCTCAAGCAATTACTTTAAATACTGTAAAGGACCTTTCTCGCTTGGCTGAAGCTATGAAAAAGAAGGAGGTAGGAGATGTAAATATAGTAAGATTTACATCTCGTGCAGAGAGTTTTTATAATGTTACTCTTACACCCTTTATCAATACTATGAAACAGAGGGAAAAGTTCTCAGTCGAAGCAGTGAAAGAATTAAAACAAGAATTGGCAGAATATAAAGCAGCTTATTCAGAAACAGAAGAAGAGCTAACTAAAGCGAAAGAGGAAATCTTAGCATTACGAAATATTAAAGATGCAGAAGAAGTAAAAGCCTTTGATTTCGCACGATTGGATGAATGGGAAACTTTTATGGATGCTGTTGAAAAAACCAAAGACGAACTTAAACCTTTACCAAGATACGTTTCGAGTATCCTGTTTCATGCCAGAAAGCACAATCGGTATGGCGGTTTCATAGAAGAGCAAGAAGACCTTTCTAGCTTAAAGATACTAGAGAATAAAGGGTATATAAAATGGGATGATGGTTGGGTTCCAGACTATGACCACCAAGCTATTTTTAGAGCGGATAAAGCTTTAGACAACTTATCTAAAGTTATTAACACATTTGAAGAAAATACTTTATTTCTTGAAAGGTTTGAAGAAGAATATAGAGATGTACGTTTTAGTCTTGCCTATTCACCATTCTGGGAAGAAATACTGAACCAAACCATCTATCACTCCTCTCGTTAATTAATTTGCTCATTAAAGAGCAATACAAAAACCCCAGAAAACTTGTTACATCAAGGTTCTGGGGTTTTTTATTTATTTTCATCTTTGTAGAATAACTTATTCTCCCCCAACCATCTGGGGGAGGGTTTGGAGGAACTTTAAATCATTATAAAAATCTTTGGCAGACGATTATTCTATTGGAGAGCTAAATTTATTAACGTTACAATATTAAACCCACTCAACAATTGTCGAGTGGGTTTGTCTATGTGGATTTCGGGTGGATTAGTACCTATATCCCACTGAACCGCTATTAAGTGCGGATATATATATTATAATCATAACTTTTATACTCTAGTCCACTAATTTAAAGGGAAATTTTATTTTACAAAACGAGTATTAACCCCATTTAAGATTTACAATATAAACTGTCCTATATGTATTACACTATTTTATGAACTGTATTCTTCTGTGCAGTATAGACGAGGGATAACTTTCAATATTAGTTACAAAATGTTTTAAGGCATATCACTTGTATTAGAAAAGCTCATAAATATTTTGACTTTTAATCAATTTTAATAACCTCTATTAATGCAACACCTTCTATTTGATAGCAATAAAAAGAATTTTGGCACTCTTCCATTAAGATTTAATTCATATCTCCAAATTAATTTTTAGTTACACTTCAAAACCTAAACACAGCTAAATTGGTACAGTCAATTTAATGTAAATAAATGCTGATAAAATTGTTCAAAATCAACCTTGAAATACGTTTTTTTATCACTAATAATTCCCCTCTTTTGATCGAAATCAATGGTCAAACTGGTTATCTTATCATATTTATTTCTTACCGTACCACAAAGCCCCGTCCCAGAAAAATATAAAAGGCTTAATGAACCACTTACATCCATACCATTTTCCAAATAACCGTAAAAATTTAGAGAAACACTTGGAGAAACACATATCGGGATGTAGTTTTTCAGAAAATGCGTAAAAAATTTATCAATTCTTTCTGAAATAGACTCCTTGTTTAAAATAATCTATTATAATCTTTATATTAAAATTGCACACAGGACTATTTATTGCATTTCTAAAAACTTGGTATGTACCTAAATTAAAGGTTTCCGGAGAGCTAATTATTTTAAGTAGAAAATCTGAAAAACTGAAGTAAATATTACGCCATTTGAATACAGTTTTATCCAAATCTATATTTAAAGTATTAGATTCGAATAAATCTATTTGTTTCAATTGTTTAACCACATTATAATGTTCTGAGCGCAAGTCATGTTCAATTGTTTTTAATTTCCCCTCAACGGTACGTCTATGTCTTTTTGGTCTATTTAACTGTTTAAGTTGGGGATATTTCTTTTTAAATTGGGACAAAGAATAAATTTGCAGTTCTGAGTTATCAGGAATTTGTACTTTTGTTTCACCAAGCTGTTTGTACTCTTTATTATATATAGATGGCATAGTACAGATATAAAACATTTCGAATAGACACATAATTGCTTCATCTGGATACTCTCTAACTCCAATTTTGTCAATTCCTGATTTCCAGTGTTCCCTTCTGTTATCGTATCTACCTCTTACATCCTTTGTCTTACCAATGTACAGTAGTTCATTATCTTTGTTGTAATAAAAATAAACATAAAAAGATGAGTATTCCACCTCTATACCACCTTTATTATATAGATTATTATTTATTTTCACCCAATTAGCACAAACTTAAAACATATAGCATATTAACTCCCAAACATCTAAATGAAATAAAAGAAACAAAGTTAGCTAAATAAGGAAACCAAAAGATACTTATAAATAATTCAATGAAAGTTATTAATTATAGGTTTAAGATCCTTTACACATTCCTTTAAAAATGAGGAGCTTATTGCACAGTATTTAGTCTGCTCCTTATGAAGCAAATAACAATTTTCTTATTCCACATTACTGCTTTTTAGTACAATTGGAGCTTCCGCATCTAACGGTGCAGTTTAGTTTAATAAGTTGGGAAATAGTGCTTATTTAAATACTTGATAAGGCATGAACTAATGAAGTACCGAAAAAATAATTCTACACAAAATAGTGCTATAATTGGGCTTAGAAACAAGACGATAGATATGAATATATGTAATTGGAGGAACGGAGATATGTCAGAAATCAGCAGTGATGATGTTAAGGAATATTTAGCGGCAGGTGGAAAATTTGTTGCAGATTTAGCTTTAGAGATATACGGAGATAGTTTAAATCAAGCTGGAGAGGCAGCCTTTTCAAATGCAATTGAAATAGGAATCAAAAATACCATAGCAGCACTGTATGATGCAAATGTTGATGATGAAGAAATTATACGCGTTTTAAATAAGTATTGGGGTATCAATCAAGATGAGGCTGAAAGCCGTCTTGTATTTGAAAAAGTACAAGCTACAATCAGAGAGTTAGAGCGGTATTTAAGGATGCAAGGCTTTTCTGCCATAAAAATTAACCAATTTATGAAATCAAATAACGCAAGTGTAAAGATAAGACACAGAAATGAGCTATGGAGATTAAGAAGGAAACCTGAAAAATTGATGAAAGAAGTTCAAGAATCGAAATAAAAACTCCAGTTTGTTGATATAGTATATAAACGAAACGTCTATGCAGGAGAGGCGAAGCTACGACTACATGAACAGCCTCCCAGTATCTAATTTGAGGAGCAAATTAACCTATAATTCCCCTTTCTAAAAGAATTGTAAGGCACAAGAAGCGATCATTCGCCCCTATAACTGAGAGGACGATTACCAATTTTATTGTATCGTCCTTTATTTCCTCATATACAGTATCCTTGTACTATGCATCAACAAAAAATAAAAATGAGCCAATAATAAAATGACTCATTTTAATGCTTAATCTATTCTGGCATTATTAAAGGTAGTTTAGTTAATAAAGGATGCACTCTTTCTATTAGCAACTGATAGTTACCGAAAATTGTATTAAGGTCCTCAGAGGTTATTTTAACACCTGTTGGATGCCCTGACTCATTTCTAACTTGGCGAATAATATCTAAAAAGCTAAAATGTAGATTTGAATTTTCCAATCCAAGTTCTTCAAAGAGTTTTTCTTTATTGGTTACTGATTTAATAAATCCATCAAGTCGTGCATGAGCTTTTTTTGCATTTAAAACATTATTTTCAAAATTGCTAATTTCCTTCACTGATCCATTACCGTTTTTTAAGTATTTTAAATATGCTTTACATAAAAGTAATAACATCCGTTCTGCTGCACAACCTAACATTGTCGATGCCGACAAATTATACCCTTTCCTAGCACATAAACATGCCTCATATAAATAATCTTTTTCTATTGAGTCCAAATTTGTTTTATTTAATTTAGTAATTAGATTTTCATAAACTTGATTTCTACTAGGCAAATTAACTTCATCCGTTTGCTTTTCTTCTATATTTCCATTCGCTTTCGATATTAATAAACCAAAGCTAATTCCCATTAAAGCGTAGTCATCATCATCCGGAAATAGGGCCATGCAAGCTTTTTCTAATTCCTTTTTTTTCCTTTCAATTTCTTTCTTTGTATTTATGGGAATCCTTATCTGTAAATAAACGCTACACTGATTCCATTTAATTCTGGTAAATTGTGATGTATAGTCGAAAGAAAGTTCACATCTATCTAACAATCTTAATATTTCATGTTCTCCTTCAGTTTCTAAATACTCTATCAAAGAATACAAAAAGTCTTCTTCTCTAATTCGCCCCATTTCTAACAATCACTCCTTATAAACTATAGACAATGAGTTTTGTTGTTGATCCACGTTGAACTTTTATGCCCTGTTTACCTATATACTTGCAAACTATATTAGTATGTATTAGTGAAAATTACCGTCCTAATCTACAATAATAAAACATTAAGTTTGACGGACTAATTACTATTATTTTGAAGTGTTAATAATGGTCCCATAAATTCTTCCCTACAATTTCTACAAACAAAAGTATAATCTTGAACCATTTCCAAATCCTTTTTACATGTACATTTGTAATTATTCTCAGATGCCTCAGATGCTACTTCCAAATGTACAACTGTTCTTTGAGCTGGATAGTGTGTAGTACGTATAAATGGTCTATGCATAATCCTACTTCCTTCCTTTACCTTACAAATCAATCTATACATCTTCACATTAAATAGATAAAAGACCCCTATAGAACAACAAAGCATATTATTCATTATCTGCTGTCTGAAGGATACTATACTTTGTGTTTATACAATGTAAAATTCCTGTGACAAACAAAAAATAGTGATTGTTTTTCTAAATTTAACCATAAATATCTCCTATTCACCGATTTCCGAAATTAGATCTTCAACTAATTGTTCAGCCTGTTTTATTACTGCATGCTCGGCCTGAGTTGCATTAGATAAGGTTGTTGTTGAAACGGATTTTTCGTAAGTATCGAGAACAAAATACCCTACCTTCGTTCTGTCGGACTTAATAATAGGAAAATGATCGTACTCGATGTATCCTTCTCTTGATGGTTTCACTCTATCTACATTAGCTCTATCTAGTTTTAAGCCAGCTTTTTTCAATACATTATCCACATGATCTAATATTGACATAAATTCAATACTCTCCTTTTCTATAATTAATAGTAATATTATACCTTATATACCAAGTATTGAGATTTATAGATGTAAGTTTTTTGCATAAAAACTTGCATACTTCCTTATGATAGTAATCTGCTCTATATATCTGCTTTTTGCTGAACTTATTCGGCCCCTTCCCGAGAATTATTCTGTTGGTTTGCGATGCTCTTAGAATAATAGGGACTTTTATTCGTTACTATTACAATCCCTTTTCTATCAAGGGTTAGACACTTTTTCATTAGATATTAGTTATTAGATATCTGATTGGTAACTTTTAATAGTAACTATCAAGAGATACCATTAAGAGTACTTATATCAAAAATTCAAGTTCAAAATCTCTTTGAATATTGCTAAACCTTTGTCTTTGAACTTTAAGAAGACTAAAATAGACACTTGTCAGTTAATTTCATTATAGAGTATGTCTTAATAAAATATTTGTTTTCTCTGAGTACTTATATCTATGCTATATAAGATTTCCATTCCTTCAATTTGTAATCCCTTAAATTTAATTCCACACTCCATATATTACTTTTAACTTTGAATTTTCATATCGTTTCAAAACTACACCTTTATTTTAAAAATATTGCTTATGTACTGGAAATATCAAAAACAATAAGTAAACTATTTCAAAGAACGCTTCTCCTCAAAAAAATATCTCAAGTAATATAGTTTATTGTTCAACCTTGTTTACCAAAACTATATTACTTGGAAAAGTCTATTACTTACGTCCTATACAAGAGTTGAAGTGAATTTTTTGTAGCTGACAATAAGAGAATTCTTAGGTGTCCCGATTGTGGCCAAGGTATGGTTCCATCAATAACCACTTCTACTAGAAAAGACGGATCAAAACATAAACATCGCTACTATGTATGCGGAAATTTCCATAATAAAGGATCTTCAGCATGTAAATCAAATTCAATTAGAGCTTACGATGCCGAAGAAATGGTAATTATTCGACTAGCTGACTTTTTAAGTGATACAAAGCTATTCACTAAAACACTTGAAGCTTTAAATAAGCAAACCGTTAAAGCAACCATAGAAACTAAAAACGAAATTGAAGTCTTAGAACAGAAATTAATTGAAGTAAATGCTATGCAGGAGAGATATATGGAAGCATTTGAAAAAAATCTCTTTCCCGTTGCAATTCTTCAAGAACGTCTACAAAAAATTGCAACAGAAAAAGCGGTATTAGAACACAAAAGAAATGAACTTAGCATCCACCTAAGTTCATCCGATTCAAAAGTTATTTCACCTGATCTGATAAGAATGTTACTAGAAAAATATATGGAGGTGTTACAGCATGCTACCAGAGATAAGCAAAAGCATCTCTTTCAACTGCTACTAAATAATATCTCTGTCAAAAATTTAAAAGTTCGCTCCCGCTCCATTGATAAGATTACATTGGAATTTGATTTTACTGAAGTTAATATATCAAATACGTTTACGCTTATTCATTTACTTTACCAAGAAGCGGGTGAATTACCAGATTCAAATGATAAATTACCACCTTATTTACAACTTTTTTTGCCTCTATTTGTGGTACGGTTCACCCCTATTAATCCGAAACGCCCGATAAACCTGCTCCACTAAAATCAACCTCATCAACTGATGCGGAAACGTCATCTTGGAAAAAGAAAGGCTATCATTCGCTCTCTTCATCACAGTATTACTTAACCCCAGTGACCCTCCAATAACAAATGCCACCTTACTCTTTCCATATGTAGCGAGCTGATCTAAGTCTTTTGCAAGTTGCTCTGAGGATTTCATTTTTCCTTCGATGGCTAGAGCAATGACGTGTGTGTCATCGCTAATTTTGCTTAGAATTCTTTCTCCCTCTTTTTCTTTTACTTGCTCCACTTCAACTTCACTTAGATTTTCTGGAGCTTTTTCATCGGCTAGTTCGATGATCTCGATTTTTGCATATGATGATAATCGTTTTAGATATTCATCGATTCCTTGCTTTAGGTATTTTTCTTTTAACTTACCAATTGTAATGATTGAGATGTTCATATCTTTTCCCCATTTCAACACTTTCATTATCCACAGAAGTTATCCACAAAATAGAGATTTTATCCACATTTGTTAACAAAATTACTCTCCGACTATATATAGAGCCTGCTTTTCGCAAAGTTGGCATGTTGTGGATAACTTTCCACCTTGCTCAATTTTTTCTATTTCTGGCGCTGTTTCTTTTTCATCTACATACATATCTATCGCTAATTCAATATGGTCTTCACAGCAATACATGATCGTTTCCTCCTTATCCACATGTGGATATTCTATTTTTATTTTAACCCAAATTACAAATCTTAGTTTTCCACAGGTCCTTTTAGTCAAAAAAAGAGAGCTGAAATCAGCCCCCTAACATGTCTTCTTCTCCTAACTTCATTTTACCAGACATCTTCTCGCCATTTCGATAAAATGTTAACTCAATGGTATCGCCAACTTCTTGATTATAAAGGATTTTTCTTAAGTCTATGATATCCTTTATATTTTCACCCGCAAACTGTGTGATCACATCAAACTCTTGTAATCCTGCTTGTGCTGCTGGTGAGACTGGGACAACACTCATGACAATAACACCTTCGTTTATATCTTGAGGTAGTTTTAATGTTTGTTCTTTATGATAAGAGGACACTTCATTTAACGTTCTCATGCCGATTCCCATATAAGGACGTCTTACTTCACTATACTTTTCTAAGTCTTCTATAATAGGTATTGCATGGTTTGCAGGAATAGATAATCCTATTCCCTCAACAGCTGCTTGGGCTATTTTCATTGAATTAATTCCAATAACCTTACCGTCTAAATTAATAAGTGCTCCACCACTGTTCCCAGGGTTGATTGCTGCATCTGTTTGTAAGACTTCCGCATTCCAATCTACTTGTCCGTCACCGTTCTCATCAATAGGAATCGCTCTTTCTGTTCCTGAAATAATTCCTTGTGTAACTGAGCCTGAAAATTGCAAGCCAAGTGGATTACCAATTGCAATGACAGGTTCACCTGGTTTGACTGCATCTGAATCACCAAATTGAGCTACCTTCGTAATTTTATTAGCATCAACTCTTAAAACAGCAAGATCTGTTAACACATCACTGCCTAGTATTTCAGCAGGAACTCTTGTCCCGTCACTTAAACTGATCTCTACTTGTGATGCGCCCTCGATAACATGGTGATTTGTTACGACAAAAGCATCTTTACCTTCTTTTTTATAAATGACTCCTGAGCCGGTACCTGCTTCACCGGTTTCACTCCAAAACCCTGCTTCTTGAAGGTTAACAACACCGACTACAGCATCTGATACCTCATCAACAATATCAGTAATGGCTGAATTTACATCTACTGATACATTTTTAACGGGTCCTGTATCTTCAACTGTTTGTCCTTGTTGGTCTGTAGCTTCTTCTCCAAGGTTCATTTCATAAGGCACGAAATTTGATAGTGCTGGTAAAGCAAAGAACACTAGTAGTCCTCCTAAAATGGCTCCTACCAGTCCAGCTAAAAACCAGCCTCCACGGTTTCCCTTTTGCCTTTTGGCATCATAATTTTCATAATCTTGATCATAATAGCCCATAATGTTCACCATTCCTTTCACATGCTATGAATAGTGTTTACCTAATCAACATTATTCTCCTATACAATGAAAATTAACCAAGATGATGACGATTTTCTGTTTTTTCATTTTATTAATTTAACCTGTTAATCTTCACTGTTGGTCATGCCATTTTTAGCTCATTTTAAATGGCTACAAGCGAAGTCGGGGTTGATGGGTCTGTATCATATAACTCAAAACTTTCGCCTGTTATAAACCCTTTGCTGGCAAGTGTTTGCTCAACAGACATTCTGGCTAAATCCTTCATATTATTATCTTTACTAAGATGGGCCAAATAGATTCGTTTTGTTGCATCTCCAATCACATCCATCATTGCGATTGCTGCATCTTCATTAGAAACATGTCCAACATCACTTAAGATACGACGTTTGATACTCCATGGATAGTGTCCCATTTGAAGCATAGAAACATCATGATTGCTTTCAAACACAAAGGCATCGGCATTTTTAATCGTGCCTTTCATTCTATCACTAACATAGCCTGTGTCTGTAATAAGAGCTAGTTTTTTTCCTTGATGATGAAACACAAAAAACATAGGCTCTGCTGCATCATGTGAAACTCCAAATGATTCTATATCTAACGCACCGAAGGATTTAACAGATCCTGTAGGAAAAACAAACTTTTGCTCTGTTGCAATTTCTCCAACTAATCCATTCATAGCCTGCCAGGTTTTTTCGTTCGCATAGATAGGTAATTTATGCTTTCTTGCTAAAACCCCTAATCCTTTTATATGATCGCTATGTTCATGTGTGACCAAAATTCCTGAAAGCTTTTGAATATCTCGTCCAATTTGGTCAAATAAATTAGTCATCTGTTTACCACTTAAGCCGGCATCAACTAAAAATGCTTGATCTTTCGCCTCCACATAAATGGCATTCCCCGTACTTCCGCTTGCAAGTACACTAAACTGCAAGCTCATATTATGTCACTCCTCTTTTCCCTAATCTGCTAACTGTAAAACATCGCCCTCTAAGGCATTCACATAAAAATCTTGTCTCTCTTTATCTTTTGTTTCTATGATAATATGCCAGGTAGGCGCCAAGATTTGTTGATTCGAAAGTGGAATATGTGTGTAATAGCCATACTGCATGGTAACAATTTGACTATTCTCTGGAAGGTAGTTTTTATTATATAGAGCTTCGATTGCTTTTAAGGCTGTGATCGTTGATTCTTGCTCCTCTACTTCCTTAATTCCCTCAAGCATTGATTGCTCATATCCATAAATTTGATTATCCTCATCTAACTGAAGAATCACCATACCGATATGATCAAGTTTTGATTGAAAGATATTGCGATTTTTATATTTCTGAATACATATTATAGAGTTAGATTCCTCATCTGTATACCAATAATGATAAAGTTCACCTGAAATAACATTGTCTTTTAAAAATTGATTCACTTTACTTTCTAAATTAACATCAGGCAACGGAAATGGTTTGGTTAGCTTCATTTTTAATGAACGAAAGGATTCTTCTTCAATATTTGTATTTGTTACAACTAATGATTGTCCTTTATCATTAAGCTTACTAACTTCCTCAAGGTTGAAATCCTTACTTTTTGCCGTTATATAGAAGCCCTTTCCGATATCTTCAGGTAAATCACCATACTTAATATCCTCAGCTGCTAGCTTTTCCTCCAAGGTTGCTTCTTGCATAACCGCATAATCCGATTTATCTCTTAGTTCAAAGAACTCAATCGCTAAGTAGATATCTAAGATTAGAAATGCAAGGATAAAAATGGTTTTTGTTTTACTCCAATCCACCTTTATCCCTCCCTTGATTCGCCTTTAATTTCATCAGTGTGCCATCTTTCATCTCAATGCACCATGAAGGTGTTAGTTTTACATATTTTTGATCTGTAGAGCCACCTAATTCATACGCAATATAGATATTTTCAATCTTTGATTTATCGATTGACTGATCAGCCTTCAGAATCTCAGCTACTTCTTTTCCTGAAATAAGACTAATAGGATTGCTGCTCGATATCTGTGTCATTAACTGATACGAAGGACGTTCATAAATAGCGATTTCATTTTGTCCCCAACGCTGCGAAATCATGGTAGGTCCAAAATACTCCTCTGTGGATGTTAAGATAGGAATAGATCCAATCGACATAACATATCGGACCTGCTGGTTAGGCTTGTCTATATTAAATAAAAGATAATCATCTGTCCAGCCACCATGATCATTTAAATAATTAATACTCTGCTCTAAAAGAAGATCCTCCTCCAATACACTTGATTCCGTTAGTGTCGGATTCACAAATCTAACCAAATGCTCATTTGGAAAAATATTTAGTTCTCTTTTACTATCAGTGTACCGATTACTAGAAAAATTCACATCCTGCTTAACAAGCCGAGGATTGCTGAATAAAGCATCCTTAAACCTTTCATCATTTATTTCATCTGTTAAATATTGATAGCTATCCAGTTCTATTATATTGTCAGGAAGCATAATTTCATTTCCTATATCTGTCTCAAAAGCAAAGTAAGAGGAAAACTCACTTTTTTTATTATAAATAGTTGAAACAAACTGATTTGCATCTGGTAAATTAACAGAGGTTTCAACAATTTTAAGATTTTCCGTTGACACAAAGTATACCTTTTGAGCTTCTTTTTCATTAGGTACATTTAAATAAATACGATCAAAATGAATTGAGTCATTTGTTTCTGTATCCCATTCAAACATCGATTTCATTGTTTCCAAAGGTATTCCGTCGAGGAACCTAAGTTCTATTTTAGCCTCTGCTTTACTATGAATCCAATTATTAAAATTTTCCTCTGTATATGTTTGAGCAATGTTCTTGTTGTTTCCTAAACTATAATTCCAGTCCTGCATTTCAGTCCAAAGTCCATCTAAATACTGATCATCCAATGTACTAAAGTGAGCCTCAGGCGTATGAATATATAATTGTCTTGGCCTAATTACTTGATAAGGAGTTCTCCTCTCAGGACCAATTGGAACACTTTCAAAGAATGAATTATTTTGAAACTCTTCATATGAAGGCTGAAGATTCCACATATTCCATGTAAAAAACAGACTAATGATCACCAGTACGGTTAAAGTGGCACTTTTTATTGACTCTTTATTCATTCCCACTCATCCTCTTGTTCCGGGTCATATGGTAAGGTAAAGAATACAGTTGTTCCCGCTCCTTCCCTACTTTGAGCCCAAATATCTCCTCCATGTGCTTGGACCATTTCCTTCGCAATGGCTAGTCCTAAACCTGTTCCACCTAATTTACGAGTTCGGGCCTTATCCACTCGATAAAAGCGATCAAAGATTTTATTTACACTTTCTTGAGGTATTCCTACCCCTTCATCTTTTATCCGAATTTGCAACTCAGCAGGTAATACATCTACTGTAAAAATGACCTTTCCACCCTCTGGTGAATATTTAAGTGCATTAGAAATAATGTTATCTAGCACCTGTGTAATTTTATCTGTGTCAATATCAACATAAAGGGGATCGTTTGGTATATTTCTAAAAAATGCTACATGCTGCGACTTCGTCATTTCAAAACGATCAATGATCTTTTGAAAGAAGTCAGTAAAATTAATCCAATCTTTGTTTAACTTATAATCAGTACGATCAAGCTTTGATAATTGTAGCAAATCATTCACTAACCGTATCATTCGTTCTGTCTCTGTTTGTGTGACATTCAGGAATTGCGGTGCAAGTTCATCATCCTTCCAAGCACCATCTGCTAATGCTTCTAAATAGCTCCTCATCGTTGTCAATGGTGTCCGTAACTCATGTGATACATTAGCAACAAACTCTCTTCGTTCTTGCTCTATTTTTTCCTGCTCTGTAATGTCATAAAGAACAGCAATAAGTCCCTCATTCTTTCCTCGTTCCTTCTGAATCACTGAAAAACTAACACGAAGGATAAAAGGATTTTCATTCGTACCAGATTCAAGAATAAGTGATTCTTGTTCTTCTAATAAACTTTCAAATGTATATTCTTCACTTATTCCTAAAAGCTCTGTGATATTTGTGTTATTCACCGTTCCACGTGAAACATTCAGCATATCTATTGCTGGATTGTTAATAAGAATGACTTTTCCTTCGCGATTTGTTGCAATAACCCCATCAGTCATATGGGCAATAACAGACGCAAGCTTCTTACGTTCTCCCTCTGTCATAGCCTGTGCATCTTCCAGTTTTTCCGTTAAATAATTGAAGGTGATAGCCAACTGACCAATTTCATCTTCACCATACACTCGAACCTTTCGTGAGAAGTTACCATTTGCTAGCTCAATGGCTTGCTTTCTCATATCTGTCATTGGTCTAGTGATTGTTCTTGCTAGGAATATCCCTAAAGCAGCAGTAATTGCCAATGAAAGAATGGTTCCAGTAGCTAAGATTTTATTGATAATTCTCATCTGAGAAAAAACTTCTTCCATTGATGCCATTACATACACAGCACCGATTGTTTGGTTATTTTGATTAACAGGAACGGTCATAACACGCACACGTTCTGTTTCATAAATAAATACACCACTATAATCCAAACCTAATAAGGCACGGTGAACAGTTTCCTCAATTGATTTCTTCCCAACTACGTCCTTATTAATATCAGATGTTGCAATGACTGTTTTACTCATATCAATAACACGTACTTCAATAATTTCGTCTGTGAGAAAGTCCTCTAGAATCTTAGTAATTTCGCTCGTTAAGGTCTTTCCATCAGAATATTCCTTAGGATCTCGGGACATTTCTTGTTCAATATTATAAACTAGTAAGCTTAAGCGATTTGTTAAGGAAGCCTCAAAGTTTGCTTTTAGTGAGGATTCCAATTCCTTAACAAAATAAATTCCAATAATCTGCATTGCCATCATAATAAGCAGCACATATACCGTAACAAACTTAAAATGGATGGATTGAAAGAACCTAACCCTTTTCATATGATTATTCCTGTTCTGATTGTTTTAGATAGTAGCCTACTCCACGTCTAGTTACAATCCATGTAGGGTGACTTGGGTTATCTTCAATTTTTTCACGTAAACGTCGAACTGTTACATCAACTGTTCTGACATCACCAAAATAATCATAGCCCCAAACTGTTTGTAACAAGTGTTCCCTAGTCATCACTTGACCAATATGTTGAGCTAGATAGTGAAGAAGCTCAAATTCACGATGTGTAAGCTCAATTGTTTCTCCACGTTTTGAAACCACGTAAGCGTCAGGATGAATAACTAGTGACCCGATTGAAATTTCATTGTTAGATCCTTTTGTTTCAGCTGTATCATTCGCCTGTTGTCGTCGAAGGTTAGCTTTTACACGTGCTAGTAATTCTCTTGTACTAAATGGCTTTGTTACGTAGTCATCAGCACCCAATTCAAGCCCAAGTACTTTATCTATTTCTGAGTCCTTTGCTGTTAACATAATAATCGGCATTTCATATTTCTTTCTAACTTCTCGGCACACTTCCATTCCATCTTTGTTAGGAAGCATAATGTCTAGCAAAAGAAGGTCCGGATTAATTTCCTCTACCATTTCTAAGGCCTGGTTACCATCATAGGCACAGTAGACTGTGTATCCTTCTTTTTTCAAATTAAACTGTAATATATCTGCAATTGGTTTTTCATCATCAACAACTAATATCTTTTTTTCCATATTCTCGCCCCTTTAATTTTGGCTCTGCTAACTTGTTTTTGTGAAGTCATTTTCGTGTTTTCTTTCTTTCCAAACTACACTATCATCACATCAAAAAAACTTTAGCGTCGTTCTAGTATGACAAGTTCATGCTTATGTTTAATGTACCACTTTCAAAGAAGAGATTCATCTTTTTCAGGGTCTTCATGAACATTTTCATTAGAAAAACTTGGCTTATCGCCAAGCTCTAATGGCGAAAGCCTTAGCTTTTCTTATACTATCATCCTTAAAATTTTATACTTTGTGATAGTATACATAAAAGTGTTTAGATCATCACTTCTAGTGGTAAAGAGTAGTAGAACGAAAAAAAGGACTGACTCCCTAAAATGTGTCAGACCCTTCTTTCATTATTTTAAAAAATCAACAGGATTTTTCAAGCTGCCATTTTCATACACTTCAAAATGCAGATGAACTCCTGTAGAATTCCCTGTTGTCCCCATTACACCGATTTTTTGACCCTGAGAGACAACCTGACCAACTGAGACAGAAATTGAATCTAAATGAGCATAAAGTGTTGTTATACCGTTGTTATGGTCAATAACAACCTTATTTCCATACCCACCATCAGATCCAGCAGAAATGACTTTACCATTATCTGCAGCCTTTATTGTACGATCACTAGGTCTTGCTATATCAATTCCTTTATGTAGTTTACCCCAGCGCTGTCCTAGACCACTAGAGATATAGCCTCCAACCGCCGGCCAAGCCAGATCACCAGTACCTCTTGATGGAATTACCTTCGTACCTTTGATAATGATTTCTTTAACAGGTTCCTTTACTACTTCTTCCTTTACCGTTTCACGTTTTACTTCGGTGCCATTTTCTTTATAAGTTACATAGTTTACTAATTTTTCACCATTCTGACCCTTTTGAGATACTTCCTCTTCCCCTTTAGGTAAATTTGCATCTTCACTTATTTCAGTTTCAAATGCAATAGTCTCTTTTATGAATGATTCTTCTTTTATATTTACTGTAACATATGGCTTTAATACGGTTACGTTAAGCAAATCACCAGATTGAATAACAGAGTCTTCCTTAAGATCGGGGTTTAAACTTAATAATTCATCAAGAGTTAAGTCATGAGCCTCCGCAATATTTCCAAGTACATCATTTTCCTGTACCACATACTGTTTATCTTCAGGAGATCCCTTTTCTAATAGGTTTAACCCTTGCTCAGAGCTAATGATTTTATCTGGAGATACTTTTTTCGTTTCCAGCAAAACATCTTCTGAGAAGGTTACATCCACTATTCTAGATTGTCCCTCTCTAAGAGTAGCTGGTACTTGATTAGTAGCAATTTTCTTCTCTATTTCCTTTAATACATCTTCAGAAACATATTGAAGCTTATATTGCTTTAGAACTGCCTCAGCCTCCGCTTTACTTTTAAAGTAAGCAACTTCTTTTTCATTCACCTTTAGTGCAGTAGATTCCACTACAACATCTAGGTCTTCTTCTAAAGAACGAACTGTTTCATTGTTATCATAAACCGGTCTGAACATTTTTTCTGGTATAATCTCTAATTCTTCAATTGTTAAATTAAGATCTTTATATATTTCTTTTACATTACTGATTTTTATTGTAGCAACTTGTTCAATTACATTTTGGTTATCTACTGTCCCCATATACTGACCATCAAGGTAAACATGATATACGGTAGATAATGAGTTTTCAGCTTGTGCACTTACACTATGCGTTCCAAAAGTAATTGTTGCAGCTAATGCAATTCCCATTGTCATCTTCTTGCTAAAAGAAACATGGTTATGTAATTGTTTTTCTCCTAAACTATTAAAGCGCTTAAACAATGGAATTTCCTCCTAAATCTTTTCTAAGAAACTCAGGAAGCCTCTTACAAATGAAACTGGCAGACAAAAACATGTCGGCAAATTTCACGTAATAATACACTCTATTACTCTAACACAAAAAAATATGACTTTTGATTCAGTCATGAAATTGTAATACTACTGTATCATTTAGTTATATAGTCGTAATATAGAGTAAAATTTACTATAGAATGCTCGTCACCTTATAATATACGTTTTATACATAGGTTTTTTGGCGTTAATTAAGATTGTTTTTATAAGCCCTGGTCCATTTTATAATGACTGCTCCTTTTCTACTGGATGAGATACTAAAGGAGTAAGAGCTAAGTATAAATAGTTCAGAGAAATAACAGATTTTTGCAGCTGCTTTCAGTTTATTTGTAAGTTATATTTTATTTTTGCAGCTTATTCAATTTATCTTACAACTATAGATGTTATTTTGTAACTTCATCAATTATTCTTGCATTCACCATATTTTCAGATTAGTAACTGTCTAACTTTCTTAGAAAAAACAAAAAGCATGAATCAAATATGATTCATGCTTTTTTAAGTGGCTCGGGACGGAATCGAACCGCCGACACATGGATTTTCAGTCCATTGCTCTACCAACTGAGCTACCGAGCCCTATAATTTTGATGCATTGCTAATGGGCCTTACACTTTTAATATGTATATATAAAAAGAAAGTATTTCTACTTTCATTATTGTATATGTATGGCGGTCCGGACGGGACTCGAACCCGCGACCTCCTGCGTGACAGGCAGGCATTCTAACCAACTGAACTACCGGACCATACAAGTATATAATAGATTAAAAGATAAAGTGACCCATACGGGATTCGAACCCGTGTTACCGCCGTGAAAGGGCGGTGTCTTAACCGCTTGACCAATGGGCCATTGTCATAATAACAATGGTGAGCCATGAAGGACTCGAACCTTCGACCCTCTGATTAAAAGTCAGATGCTCTACCAACTGAGCTAATGGCTCATCTTATGATGATGAGAAGTTATCTCTCTAAAAAACAATTTGTTCTAACAGGACAGGATCTATCTTAACACATACTTTTATAATATAGCAATATATTTTTTAAAAAAATATTTTTATTTTTTACAGCTCAAAAATAGACGATAAAAAAAGAGAAGGAACTGCTGTGAATTCCTCCTCTTTCCCTTAGTCATTAGCTATATACGCTACGGATAACGTTTGTTTGTGAACGATCTGGTCCTACTGAGAAAATGGATAATGGAATACCTGTTAGCTGTGAAATGCGCTCAATGTAGTGTCTTGCATTTGCTGGCAGTTCACTTAGATTACGTACACCAGTGATATCTTCCGTCCAACCTGGTAGTTCTTCATAAACTGGCTCACACTCTGCAAGTACTTTTAAGCTTGCTGGGTATTCATTAATCGTTTCCCCTTTGTACTTATAAGCAACACAGATTTTTAATGTTTCGATGCCTGTTAATACGTCAATTGAGTTTAAAGAAAGATCTGTTAATCCACTTACTCTTCTTGCATGACGAACAACAACACTATCAAACCAACCTACACGACGTGGACGTCCAGTTGTTGTTCCATATTCACGACCAACCTCACGAATTTGGTTACCAATTTCGTCATGTAATTCCGTTGGAAACGGGCCATCGCCTACACGAGTTGTATATGCTTTTGATACACCAACAACATGGTTAATTTTTGTTGGACCTACACCAGAACCAATTGTAACACCACCCGCTACTGGGTTAGAAGATGTTACGAATGGGTATGTACCTTGGTCAATATCAAGCATAACACCTTGTGCACCTTCGAATAGTACACGGCGTCCTTCATCTAGAGCATCATTTAAAACAACAGAAGTATCAACAACATATTGTTTAATTTGTTGTCCGTACTCATAGTACTCATCAAGAATTTCTTCTACTGTGAAGCCTTCTACTTCATAGAATTTTTCTAATAGACGATTTTTTTCTTGTAACGCACGAGATAATTTTTCTTCGAACGTATCACGCTCAAGTAGATCAGATATACGAATTCCTACACGTGCAGCTTTATCCATGTAAGCAGGTCCGATACCTTTTTTCGTTGTACCAATTTTATTAGCACCTTTACGCTCTTCCTCTACCTCATCTAGTTTCAAGTGATATGGAAGAATAACATGTGCACGGTTGCTAATACGTAAGTTATCTGTTGTAATTCCACGCTCATGTAAGTAAGCAAGTTCTTGTACAAGTGCTTTTGGATCGACAACCATTCCGTTTCCAATTACACAAATTTTATCTTTATAAAAAATCCCCGATGGAATTAGGTGTAGCTTATACGTTTCTCCACCAAATTTAATTGTGTGACCAGCATTATTACCACCTTGATAACGAGCAATCACCTCTGCATTTTCAGAAAGGAAATCTGTAATCTTACCTTTCCCCTCATCTCCCCATTGAGTTCCAACAACTACTACTGAAGACATTCCGTGCACCTCCACTAATTTCGCACTATTCAAACCATGTTTATTTTAACAGTCGAATTTTACAAAGTCAATGTAAATACGAACATTTATAAAACATATGTCATATTCGTTCGTAATTAAATCACATTTTATAAAAGAAAAGCTAGATTTCGTTTAGTCATCGTTTTATTTTTAGTGTTTCCAATTAAATAGGAATAATGTTACTAGAAAAACTTTGCTGGCCAGCATTTTTTCTTACATAAAAAAAGAAGACCGTATTTTCTACGATCTTCCTCACTATGCTGCACCGTCATCAAAACGCCGCTCAAGATTGACGAACTTATTATATTCTTTTACGAAAGCTAATGAAACTGTCCCAACCGGACCGTTACGTTGCTTTGCAATAATAATTTCGATGATGTTTTTGTTTTCAGATTCCTTATCATAGTAATCATCACGATATAAGAAGGCAACGATATCGGCATCCTGCTCGATACTTCCTGATTCACGAATATCAGACATCATCGGTCGTTTATCTTGTCTCTGCTCAACACCACGAGATAGCTGAGAAAGTGCAATAACAGGAACCTTCAATTCACGAGCTAGTTCCTTAAGTGTACGAGAGATTTCAGATACCTCTTGTTGACGGTTATCTGTTCGACCATTACCTTGAATTAATTGAAGATAGTCAATAAGAACCATGCCTAGCCCACTTTCTTGCTTTAGGCGACGGCACTTAGCGCGGATGTCACCGACACGAATACCAGGAGTGTCATCAATATAGATTCCGGAGTCTGACAAGCTACCCATTGCCATAGTTAGCTTACCCCAGTCTTCTGGTGTTAAAGAACCAGTTCTTAGCCTTTGTGCATCAATGTTTCCCTCAGCACAGAGCATCCTCATGACCAGCTGATCCGCACCCATCTCAAGACTAAAAATCGCAACATTTTCTTCTGTTTTGGTTGCAACGTTTTGTGCAATGTTTAAGGCAAATGCTGTTTTACCTACAGATGGACGGGCCGCAACGATAATTAAATCGTTTCGTTGAAACCCAGCTGTCATTTTATCTAACTCAATAAATCCAGTTGGAATTCCTGTTACATCACCTTTACGATCGTGTAAGGTTTCGATATTATCATATGTTTGTACAAGAACATCTTTTATATTTTGGAAGGCACCAGCATTTTTCCGCTGTGCAACTTCCATAATTGTTTTCTCTGCCTCACCTAGGAGAACCTCAACCTCATCTTCTCTACTATATCCATCTTGTGCGATGGTTGTAGCTGTACGAATTAATCTTCTAAGGATTGATTTTTCTTCTACGATCTTAGCGTAATATTCAATGTTTGCAGCGGTTGGAACTGAGTTTGCTAAATCACTAAGATAAGAAACTCCTCCTACTTCTTCTAGTAAATTCACATCTGCTAGCGCTGCAGTGATTGTTACAAGGTCAACCGGCTCTCCCTTATCAGAAAGGTCTAACATAGCGTTGTAAATTTTTTG